>JAQSYT010000298.1 GCA_029256065.1 Paenibacillaceae bacterium | reverse complement strand
TCCACTGCACATATACTGCTTATGTATTCGGCAAAGCCGGTATCATCCAAGCCATCCACCCGTTCAATCTGGGAGTTGGCATAAACGATCTCGCCGTGTAGTTTATAGAGGCGGACGCCGATATATATGCTCTGAAGCAGGATCACTGCACCCAGGATATAGTTGAACCACGGATCACCAACACTGGCGTCCATTTGACGGAAGATGGTCATATTGGCTGCCAGCAGCAGCACACAGCCGGCAGTCCAGGTAATGGACAGCTCCAGGGACAGCTGCCGTTTTTTTGTGAGGCGGGGCATAGCTGAATCCTCCTTTTTACGAAACCGTCTACCATTATACCATAAACGGCGGATACCTCCTTATAGACTTAAGGCTTATAGAGGGTCCCGTTGCAAAAATTGACCCGTTAATTAGCGCAGAAAAAAGCCGGCAACCTGCAGCCGGCTTGTTGAGTTGTTTCATTTTTTATTGAAGATTCGTGAAGGAATCCTTGGCAACAGGAGCTTTTTTCAGCTGCTCCGCGTTCTTAAGCCAATCGATGATGCTTTGCCAGGAGGCTTCCGTCTGAGCGCCGAAGGGGTCCTTGCCCGCATCCATCAGCGGCAGCAGAATATTGAGGCTCTGCTTCTCCACCTCCGGGTCCAGCGGGAAGTCCTTGTTTTGCTGGTCCAGCAGGTTTTTCAGGGATGCCTCCGGATTTTTCACTGTATACTCATACCCCTTGGTTGCAGCCGCCCAAAACTTCTTATACACCTCGCGGTTCTTCTTCAAGCCGTCCTCGCTTGCCGCCAGCACCAGCTCATAAAAATCCGGCACGCCGTATTTGACCGGGTCCAAGGTGGCCATCTTGATGCCTTCCTTCTCCAGCAGCAGCTTTTCGTGGTTGATGTAGCCGCCGATGATGGCGTCCACCTTCTTAGTGGTCATGGCGGGGATCAGATCCCAGCCGATGTCGGTATACTTCACCTTGGACGGATCCCCACCGTCCGCCTTCACCATGGTGTTCACAATGGCCTCATCCAACGGAATGGAGGGGTATCCGATGCTCTTGCCCTCTAAATCCTTAGGGCGTTTGACACCGGCTGAATCCAGGGCGAACAACTGGTTCAGTGGATGGCGGACAATGGCTGCAAGGGAAACAACGGGAATATCCTCCGCACGGGAAATGGCAATTACCGTTTGGTAGCTTAAGGCCAAATCGGCTTTGCCCGCTGCCAGCAGCTTGACGGCATCATCGGTGCCGGCAGGAGTCTCCAGCTTCACCTTCAGGCCAGCTTCCTTGAAGTAGCCTTCTTTTTCCGCCGCGAACAAAAAGGAATGCACCGCATTGGGGTACCAATCCAAAAGCACGGTCAGCTCCTGCTCCTGTCCTGCTCCACCAGCCGGGTCCGCGGCCTTGCCGCAGCCTGTTACAGCCAACGCTGCAGCTAACGCAAGCGCCAGCAGCTTGCCGAAGGCGGCCATTTTTTTACCGAATAATATCATGTCTCTTTCTCTCCTTTATTAGGGTTTTAAAAAGGCTATGCTCCCGTTGGTTCACCGGCGGTTCTGCCAGCGCACAACCCGCTTCTCCAGCCAGAGCGCGGCCAGAAACATCACAATGCCCAGACAGGACAGCACCAGCACACCGGCGAACAGCGCATCCGCCCGCATTTGGCTGGATGCCCGCTTGGTGTACATGCCCAGTCCGGAATCCGCGCCCAGCCATTCCCCGATAGTGGCCCCTCCAATGCTGAAGGTGGCAGCTACCTTGAGGCCTGTGAAAAAGGATGGCAGGGCGGAGGGAACTTTCAGCTTGCGGAAAATCTGCTGCTTGCTTGCCCCCATGGTTTTCATCAGCTCCAGGGTGCCCGGATCAGTCTGTCGGAAGCCGTCAATGGCGCCTACAGTAACGGGAAAAATGGTAAAGAGAATGACCACCGCCACCTTGCTCCAGATTTCATACCCGAACCACATGACCATAACCGGGGACAAGGCCACAATCGGAATGGTCTGGGAGGCAATGACCAAGGGGTACAGGGTCCGCTTGGCCAGCTGCCAGCTCTCCATAAAGGAGGCCAGCAGCACCCCGAACAGCACCGACAGCCCAAGACCCAGCAGCGCCTCCTGCAGAGTGAACAATGAGTGACGCCACAAGAGCTCCCGGGTTTCCCAGACGGATACCAGCACCCGGGACAGCCGGGGGATAATGTAATGGGGGATGTTCAGGAAAACGGTGGCCGCTTCCCATACTCCCGCTATGATGAGCACAAATGCCGCGGCTGGGCCGTATTGGCGGAAGCCAGGCCTCATGTGTATCCGCCCCCTTCCTCTGGAGCACCGCCGGCAGGCATCTCCGCGGATCTGCTTGCGCGCAAAAGCCGGAGTATCTCCCGCTTGGCCGGCAGCAGGGTGGCGTCCAACATCGCCTCGCCGCTCCGGGGCCGGGTAAGCGGCACCCGGAATTCCTCCAGGCGGACGATTGGCGTAGTGGAGGCCACAAGCACACGGTCGGAGAGGAACAATGCTTCATCCACATCGTGGGTGATGAAGAGGATGGTTTTTTTGTGCTCCTCCCATACCTGGAGGAGCCATTCCTGCATGTCCAGGCGGGTCATAGCGTCCAGGGCGCTGAAGGGCTCATCCAGGAGCAGCAGCTCCTGGCCGGCCAAGAGCGTCCGCAGGAACGAGACCCGCTGCCGCATGCCGCCGGACAGCTCGGCGGGCAGGCGGTGGGCACTGCCCTCCAGGCCGAAGGAGGGCAATAGCTCCCTCACCCTCCGCCGGGCCTCGCCCTTGGCCAAACCGGCCACCTCCAGACCCAGCGCCGCGTTGTCCAGCACGGTGCGCCAGGGCATCAGGCTGTCCCGCTGGGGCATGTAGCCGGACAACCCCAGCCGCGCCGATTTGGCAGAGGGCTCCGGCCGGGCGGGGCGGCCGGTTCCTCCCCCGGCCACCCGGATGCTTCCCGCATCCGGCTCCAGGAGCCCTGCGATCAGCCGGAACAGGGTGGTTTTGCCGCCCCCGCTTGGCGCTACCAGGGAGACGAACTCCCCCTTGCTGATGGAGAAGGAAAGGTTATCAAACAACAGGCTGTCCGGATCAAACCGGTAGGTCAATCCCTGTATCTCCAGAGCGGCAGCAGGTTGCTCCCGGACGGCCCCTGCGCCTCTTTCCCCGGCCATCCCTTCTTGATCCAGACCTTGATCCAGACCGGTCATACCGGCCATTCCTCCATCCGGTAGGCCATGTCCCAAAACAGGTACTCGAAGCGCGAGGCGGTGACGAACCGCTCCGTCAATACGGCCAGCTCCCTCTCCGGAAGCCCCTCCGCCAGCCGGTTCATCAGCTCCATGCACCATTCATTCAATTGGGCGAATTCCTCCGAGGCGTACATCTCCACCCATTCCCCGTAGAAGGGATGGGTCAGGGCTCCGGGATAAACAGCAATCGCGGCGCCAATCTCGCAATAGCTCCACATGCAGGGCAATAACACCGCTGTCAGCTCCGCCAGACTGCCTACAGATGCGGTATTCAGCAGATAGGATGTATAGGCCGAGGTTACGGGAGCGGCCTTGGTCTCCTCCAGCTCCTGCCGCGGAATGCCCAGCCGCTCTGCATATTGGCGGTGAAGCTCCATTTCAATATTCAGCGTGCTGTCCAAAAGCTTGGCGAACATGCCCATGGTGGTGAGATCCTTGGCTTTGATGCTGCCGTAAGCGAATATTTTGGCATATTCCTTCAAGTAGGTATAATCCTGCTTCATATAAAACGCGAAACGCTCCGCCGCCAGAACACCGTCCCGCAGCTCAGTCAAAAAAGGATGCTTGTGGCTGGCCTGCCAAATGTCATAGGCTGCATCATGCAGCGTATCGGTGAACTTCGTCATGCCATATCTCTCCCTTCAGGTTTGGGGCTGTTGCACCAGACGGCCGTAAACCGCAGCAGACTTTCAGCAAAGGTCAGCAGCTCCGTTACAGACACACCCTCGTTAATTCCGTGGGCCTCCGACAGAAGCCCTGGCCCGTAGATGGCTGCGGGTACTCCCGCTGCCGCCAGCCAGCCTGCATCGGTAACGGATGGGCTCATCCCCACCTCAGGCTGCTTTCCTGCCGCTTCCGCATGGCATGCCGCCAAGCATGGAAGCCCCGGATGCTCCCGGTCCAGCTCAAGCGAGGGGAAGATTTCTCCCCGGTCCTCTATCATGGAGCGGCCGCCCCAAGTAAACGCGGGTGGATGCTCCCTGAGCCATGGATCAGCCATGGCAGCGTGCCGGATATGTTCTTCGATCTCCTCAGTCACAGACTGGTAATCCTCATCGGGATAAAAATGTACGGTAATCCACAGCCGGCAGGTGTCCGCTACAAAAGCGGCATGCCGCCCGCCTTCGATGACGGCGGGATTAATGGTGGTTGATCCAGGCGGAAAGCCCGGATAATGCTTCACTACCGCCCAATGGCGCTCCAGCTCCTGAAGGCTGCCGATGAGCTTCGCCATCTTCTCGATGGCGCTGGCGCCAAACACACCGCCTCCGGCATGGAGCATGCTTGCCCGCATGCCGTCATGATGCACCTGGGGACTCTGCACCGTCAGCCAACCGGTGATAACGCCTCCCTGCCCTTGGATGGCCAGATTGCTGGTATCCATCACCACCGCATAGTCATACCCGTCCGCCAGCCCTCGTTCCGTAATGGAGCGTGTGCCCGCTTCACCGGCCTCTTCGCCGACGGCGCTTTGGAATTGGAGATTCCCCCCTAATTCGATGCCTTCCTCCCCCATCACACGGATGGCCAGGAGTGCTGCGGCTAAGGCTCCCTTCATATCGGCCGTTCCCCGGCCGCAAGCCCAGTCCCCCTCCACCCGAAGCGCAAAGGGGTCCCCCTGCCATTCCGCAGGCTGGCCCACCTCCGCCACATCCATATGCCCGTTCAGAATCAGACTGCGGCAGCTTGCCGGCTGGGTTCCCGGCTTCACCCCAACGACCACCGGATCGCCGGGATACAGCTCCCAGCGGTTGATGCCAAAGCCTGCCGCCTCCAGCTGCTCCGCCAGATAGGCTTGGGCGGCCGCCGTATTCCGGGCAGGCGGGCTTACTGTAGGAAACCCCACCAGCCGCTCCAAGATGGCCAGCAGCTCGTTCCTGCTCTCCCTGATCCGGGAGACGGCACGTTCCAGCTTCGCTGCTGCCGGTGCTATTGCCCCTGCTGCCGGCTTCGCCGCCCCCTCATGCTGCACCGGTCCGGCCTCACACGTTTGCTTCCTTGCTTCCGGATTCCCCATGTGTACGCCCCCTTTTATTCCTAAAAAACAGCTTCCGGCGCAAGAAAAAGCCCTCCGAGAATAGACGAAGGGCATGGATTCGTTGTATTCTCTACGCCAGCATTACCTGGTTCAGATTAACGGTCAGGAACATTCATGGGTTCCAATCTCAGCCGGACTACATCCAGCCCCCGTAAAACAAGTATTCAATTACATTCACTATAACGGATAGGCGCCAAGTTGGCAATTGGAATTACGTTAGCGCCAGTCTTCAAACCCGCTTAAGGGCAGCAGCAAAAATCTAACGGCGGCCACAGCCGCTATTAAACCAAAAAGAAGCTGATTGGAGCCGTTTGGGCTGAAATAAGGGCGCTGGCCGCCGTTAGTTTTTCCAACCCCTGATATTCGGCCTAATAAAGGCTTACACCGCCGTTAGAATCGCCCATGTCCCAGCGCAGCAGGCATCGTCACACACACAACCTATGCATGGCCGGGTCTATGCTTGATGGGGGCCCGTCCCGTTCCGCCGCAGCAGGAGCAGGTTTCCGTCAAAAGCTCATCCAGCGCCGGACGAACCTTCTTGCGGGTGATTTCCACCAGACCCAGCTTGGTCCAGCCCACCACCTGCACCTTGGTGCGGTCCTTCTTCATGCAGGTCTCCAGCTTGTCCGTCACCAGACGGCGGTGCTTCTCCTCAGCCATATCAATAAAATCGACAATGACCATACCGCCCATGTCGCGCAGGCGCAAAAGCCGGGCAATTTCCTCCGCAGCCTCCATATTGGTTTCGAATACAGTCTGCTCCAAATCTACCGTTCCGGTGTACTTGCCTGTATTCACATCAATCACCGTCAACGCTTCTGTGGGATCAATCACCAGGTACGCCCCGTTCTCCAGCCAAATTTTGCGCCGGTACGCCCGCTCCAGCTGGTCCTCAATCCCGTAGTGCTGAAGCACGGGCTCCGGACCATCATAGACCTTCACCCGGTCCTGAAGCTCCGGGGCCATGGCGCAGATTTGGGCGACGATTTCGTTAGCAGAGCGGTCATCATCAATGACCAGCTCCTCCACAGAATCGGAGAACAGATCCCGAACAAGCCGGGGAATCATGCCCAGATCCCGGTACAGGAGCGCAGGCGCTTCCGCAACGGCGGCGCGGCGCTCCAGCCCGGCCCAAATGTCGCTTAGGATGACCATGTCCTTTTGCAGCGATTCCCGGCATTCATTCTCCGCCACGGTACGGATAATAATCCCATCCTCCCGGGGCTTGATCTGCATGCCGATCTGCTTCAAGCGGGCCCGTTCCGGCTCAGACTCAATCTTCCGGGAAACGGCTACGTAATCCGCATGAGGCAACAGCACCAGCCACCG
>JAQSYT010000297.1 GCA_029256065.1 Paenibacillaceae bacterium | reverse complement strand
CGCCTGCGGTTGTAAGCAAATGGCCCCGGAAGTAATCCGGGTGCCAGCCGGCAATGGGCAGCGGAACCAGCTGCCCCGGCAATAACAGGCGGCCAAGGCCCAGCCGGCCGCCTCCCCCCCGTGCCGCCCGCCAGCTGCCCAGGCGGCACACGGGGTCGCGGCCCCTGCCATCGGGGCCGCAGGCAAAGCAATAGACCGTTGCCTCCTGCAGCGCCGGAGGCACAGGGCTGCGCGGCGAGCCGATCTGGACGACGGCTACGGGCCGCTCCGGCGCTGCCGCCAGCAGCATGGCGGCGGCATGGACAGCGGCGGTGCCTCCGCCGCTGTGGCCCACAAGCACCACCGGCCCGCTCCCCCGGGCCGCAGGCGCAAGCTCCCGGTGCACGGCCGCCACGCCCCGGGAACGCTCCCAACCCCCGGCGGGGAGGCGGATATCCCGCCACACCTCCCAGATCTGCTTGCGGACGGAGCGGCTCCACTCCCCGTACGGGTACAGAAGTCCTCCGGCCACTGTCAAACCGGTGTCAGCCGCAAGCCGCCGGGCCAGCTCATCGTGGAATTCCTCCATAAAACCTGGAGCAGTTCCGATGCCGGCCAAGGCATACATGTACATGGTGTCAGTTTCCGAAGCTGCGGGCGAATTGGTCGGCATCGCGGATTCTCTCCATTGCGGAAGGATGGGTGTCCCGGAACAGGCGCACCAATAAAGGGGAATACACATCATCATAGGTGGATGTGACCAGCTTTTGGTTCATGCTCACTACGCCTTCGGGAGTGTGGGCCAGCTTCAGCGCATATGCATCCGCCGCCCGCTCCGCCTGCCGGGACACCAGATTGGAGAAGGGCAGCGATGCGAAGCCCAGCACCGACACAAGCAGGAGCAATGCAGCAGCGGCAGCCGGATCTCCAAGACTGCGCAGCCCCCAGCTTTTTCCCCAACGGCGGTAAGCATAACGGTACAACCACTGGCCCAGATACAGCATAACTAATGAGGAACCAATCAGCCCAAGGGTACTCCACTCCAGGTGATGCAGCACATAATGCCCGATTTCATGGGCGACGATAGGCAGAATTTCATTTTCGTCCAAACGGTACAGCGTATCCCAAACCACAATCCGCAGAGTCGGCCCGATACCGTTGACATAAGCATTGTAAGCATTGGTTTTGGCTGACATGTTCGCTTCATAAACCCGCTCGGCAGGCACATCCGCTTCATCAGCCATGGCCAGAATATGCGCCTCCAGAACGGGATCGGACAAACGGGTGTATTGGTTATAGAGAGGGTCAATAAAAACCGGCTGCACCACCATCATGAACGCAATGAACGGCACAGAGATCAGCCACAGCTTCAGCCACCAGCGGCCTCCCCGCCGGATCAGCCACATGGCCAGGGCCAGCCCCAACGCAAGCGGAATCGCCCCTACGGCAAATTCCACCAGCTTATCCCGGAGCCATCCTCCCATTCCCTGAGTGGAAATATCATAATAACGGGACATGCGGTAACCAACAAACCTTAGCGGCAGACAGCCGAAGTAAGCAACAGCCTGAACAACCAGCGCATAAAGCGTAAACCGGAGAAGCGAAGGCCCGCGGAGCCCTTCCAGCCGATTGTACAGCCGTTTCCCCCAGCCGGAGAACAGGATCACACCATACAGCCCCCACTCCAAAGGGGAAAGCAGAAAAAACAGCCAATTCCGCCATGCGGGGTAGCTTTCACTAATCCGGAGCTCTTCACCGTTCATAAAGGTTGCCGGATCGGCGGGGGTCCCCCTGTACGCTTCGGGCACCCCGTTGCCCCGGGTCAGATACAGATACACTCCCATAGCTGCCGCATAGACAGCAAACCCTATCCAGTAACGGCGAATCGCTGGCATTCCCGGCTTAGACACAACATCCACTCCCGCTCCAAAAATTTCCCTATAGCATCATGATAGCATACCGCCAGTCCGAGTTCATCCTGCCTCCGGGAGCAGTTGATCATGATAGTGGATGTCTGCATAAGAAGCATCCGGTGGTGGGGAGCGAAGAATTCAGGCAGGACACTCAAATGCAAAAGTGCAGTTCAATTTGACAAACGGTGGCCCGTAATCGGTTCATCCTGCAAATGTGCAGCTAATTTTGGCATCCAAGTCCAATGGAACCCCAAATCGCGGAGAATAACTGCACTTTTGCAGGGAGCACTGCGAAAAGGTGTCGATCCGGGGAAAATAGATGCACTTTTGCATTTTGGACATTGGTGCGGGCATGCTGGTGGTTGATGGTGTGAGCACGTTGAGGGTTGATGATTGGTGGTACGAGTATGTTGGTGGTACGAGTATGTTGGTGAGACACATGAGGCGGAACAACGAGCCTTCCGCAATATGCAAAAAACGGCCCCGAAGCCGGGGCCGCCTTAAGCTTATTTATTTTTAGCAAGGAAGGCGTCAAATTGCTTTTGCTTCTCAGCAATAATCTCGTCTACAGCAGAGGACTTCATCTTGGCTGTATACTCGGGCAGAACCTTGTCGGGATCCACAGATCCGGTATCCAGTGCGGGATCATATTGCTTGCGGATGGTAATGGATGCCGCAACCTTGTTCTTAATGGTTTCATTCACATCAAAGGTGAAGCCCAGTCCTTTGGAATAATGGGAGCCTTCATTGAACTTCTTGAATTGATCCCACTTGTCGGCGGCTTCGCCCTTCCAGATATAGTTCAGGAATTGGCTGCCGAACATCCAGGCTGCGCCGGGGCTGTAATCGCCGGTTTTGTCGGAGGGCTCAACCGCGTTATCGCCTGTTTTCTTGAAGTGAGTCCCTTCAATACCGAAGTTCAGCAGGTTGTTCAGATACTTGTCGGAGTACAGCAGGTTAATGACCATCATAGCCCGCTCCGGATCGGAGGAGGTGCTGCTGACTGCAAGCATGGAGCCAGCTGTTTCACTTGTAGCAGTCGTTTTGGTATTCAGGGCCAATTGCTTCAGGTTCCCCACCAGGGCTACCTGCGAAGCAATTTCCGTATCCTTGCCAGGCTTCAGAGGACATACGATCATGAACACCTTGCCGGATTTCAATGCATCATTGGTGGACAGCTGCGTTGTAGACGCATCCTTATTGATCAGATCCTTGGTAAACATTTCCCGGGTAATCTTGAGCGTGCTCTTGTAGCGGTCCTGCTCCAGGCGGTTCAGCACCTTGGTAGCATCTCCATCCTTAAAGATAACGCCTTCAATATTGCTGTCTCCCAGATAATCCCAGTTAGCAAAATAGTGAGCGTTGAAGTTTTCTCCGTCACGCAGGAACAGTGGAGTAAAGTCCGGCTTCTTAGCCTTTACAGTTTCCAGAATGGGAATCAGATCGCTGATATTCTTAACTGCTTGAATTTTCTCTTCCAGCCCCAGTTCCTTGGCAATATCAGAACGGTATACGATACCACCCTGGGAAGCCATTTCCTTCAAGGCGGGCACAGCGTAGTTCTTCCCATCAATTTGGGAACCCTTCAATATTTTGTCATCGAAGGATTTGAGAATATCTCCACCATGCTTTTTGAGCAAATTGCCGTATTTGCCGGAATCGTCATTCAATGCCAGGAAAGCGCCCTTGCCCGCATTCACAGCATATTGGGACCACTGTGCAGTGAACATAATGTCCACAGCCTCACGGGAGGCCACCATCAGGTTGACCTTGTTGTCCCATTGCCCCCATTGGAAGGATTCAATGGTAAGGGTGGTATTTAACTTCTTCTGAAGATACTTGTTGACTTCTTCCGTTACTGCCGCCTGATCCTTTTGCGGGGAGCCGGGGTACACCAGTCTGAGCTTTGCGGGTTTCAGGGAGCTTGCCGGGTCTGCCGCTGCCGTAGCAGCCACGCTTGCCGCAGGTGCAACTGAAGCTTTTGCGGCATCGGTCGGGGAAGCGCTTGCACCAGAACCGGAATCATTGCTGCCGCAGCCGGCCAGGCTTGCGGTAACCAATAGTGTTGCTGCTGCCATCCCTGCCAATCCTGCATTTTTCCATTTGGCCATTTTTTTCTTATCCTCCCTTATATGTCCAACTCTATGCTAACCGGAAATTCCGGATATAGCTACTGCCAATTTGCGAAAAATCGAACTCTTTCTAAGTTGCGGTAAAGTCTGTCTGCCGGAGCCGCCGCAATATTCATTCCGGAGACTCCAGCATATTTGGATGTTCTTACCCTTTCACAGCTCCGATGGTCAGGCCTTTAATAAAGTACCGTTGGAAGAAGGGATAGGCCAGCACAATGGGACCTACGCCCACAACGGCCATGGCCATCCGGACTGTTTCCGTAGGAATGTTCACCAAGCCGCCGCCTTGGCTGATTGCTGAGGCTGCCGTGGTATTCGAAGATAGGAACTGGATGCTCAGCATGGTCCGGTACATCAGGAACTGCAGACTGACCATCTCCTTGCCGGACTCTCCGGAAATGAACACCAGGCTCAAAAACCAGTCATTCCAATAGTTGACTGTCTGGAACAAAGCCACTGTAGCCAGCACCGGCAGAGACAGAGGCAGGACAATCTGGGCGAACACTCTGGTTTCGCTGGCTCCGTCGATGGTGGCCGCCTCCATCAGCTCCATGGGAATGGTTGTGCTGAAGAAGGTCCGCATCATCAGGACGAAGAAACCCTGGACGAGAAGCGGGATAATCAGACTGGCCAGTGTGTTTTTCAGATCGGCCAGTTGCGTGTAGACGAGATACCAGGGCACCAGTCCACCATTGAACAACATGGTAAAAAAGATGAAGAAGCTGAATATATTGCGGTGCGGGAAATCTCTGCGGGAGATGGGATAGGCGTAAAGGGCCATTATTAGCAGACTCAAGGCGGTGCCGCAAATGGTCACGATAAGCGACACTCCAAAGGACTGGAGTATCTGATGCCGGTCCTCGAGCAGGAATTCATAAGCGGCCAGGCTGAACTTTTCCGGAAAAAAGCTGTAGCCGTTAACCAAAACCGTTTTTTCATCGGTAAAGGAAATCATGATAATCAGGAGCAGCGGCATCAAGCACAGAATCGTGTAGATGCTGAAGAATATATTGATTGCGATGTTTGTTCCTTTGGAAACGGCCAAAGGTCCTGTGGTATAGTTATTGGGCGTTTTTTTGGCCCTGGGATTCTTAACAGACACTGGTGAAGCCTGCGCTTCCATGCGGATCAACTCCTAAGCTGGATTAGAATAAGGCGTCTTCTTTGCTGATTTTGCGGATAATCAGGTTGGTGCCCAGCACCAGCATGAAGCCGATAACCGCCTGGAACAATCCCGCAGCCGAGGACATGCCGATATCGCCCATGACCATGAAGGTCTGATAAACATAGGTATCGATAACCTGTGTGACCGGGTACAAGGCGCCGGCATTCTGGGTCACCTGGAAGAACAATCCGAAATCTGCATAGAAGATCCGGCCGATCTGCAGCATGGTCATTACAACGATAACAGGGCGGACCAGAGGGATGGTAATCATCTGGATTTGCTGACGCTTGGTGGCGCCGTCTATAACTGCCGCTTCGTAATATTCCGGATCAATGCCCAGCATGGAGGCCAGATATATAACGGCAAAGTAACCGACATTGCGCCAGGTGTTGACGATGGGCAGGATGAGAGGCCAATAATCCTTATTGGTGTACCACTCCACCGGATCCCAGCCCAGCTTGGGAAACAGCCAGGTATTGAGCAGCCCGTGCTCCATGCCGAGGAAGGCAAACACCAGATATCCGATGACTACCCAGGAGAGCAGATACGGCAGGAACATGGCGCTTTGATGAAGCTTGGCCCCCCGCTTGTTGCGCATCTCCGAAAACATGACGGCCAGTCCAACACCCATAACCAGATTCATAATGATGAACACGGCATTGTACACAAGGGTATTGCGGATCAGCTCCAGGGCAACGTTGGTGTCGAACAAAAAGCGGAAGTTATTGAAGCCGCTCCATGGGCTGTGAATATAGCCGTCCGTATAATTGATGTTCTTGAAGGCAATCAGCACACCGATCATAGGCAGATAATTGTTGAATAGCAGAATCAGTATCGCCGGCAGCATCATGAAGTAAAATACCTTGTATTTCTTCAGGATGTGCAGGGTTCTCCGCTTTGCCGTTTTGGATACGGGAGCCGGGGTGACGCCGACAGGCGTCTTGAGCTCCATGGCCATGGGAACCACTCCTTATCTCTATTTGCTTTTTGTTTGTAGCTTAATTGTATAGCTCCAGAGGAATGCAAACTATATAATAGCAGCACCTAAGCATCACTTTTGTGACTTTGTGGAATGAACTGGAAAAGTTTACAGGATAACCTTGACAAAATCCGACAAAAACCTCCCCGGAGCCTCCTCCGTAAGAGCTTTCCGTGCGGCAAACTAGCCATCAATCGGGCAGCTTTAGCGAATGCCTGCGTCATACTGGCTCTTCAATCGGGCAGCTTTCACGGGTTCCTTGCCGTCATACCGGCCATTATGCGGTCCCTGGTTCCGCTAGTTCGCAAAAAACGGCCCTTTTTTCTCCGGAGCGGACACAGAAACACTGGCGTTGCATCAAATGTAACAAAAGGAGTCCAAAGGGCACTGTTGCTCACTAGACGGAATATTCAGATTATGGCTTGGCGCTTACAACGCCAAAT
>JAQSYT010000296.1 GCA_029256065.1 Paenibacillaceae bacterium | reverse complement strand
CCGGTCATGCCCAGGAAATCCATGCCCAGGGTTTGGGCGTAACGGGCGGATAAGGGGAAGTGGTCATAGCCCCAGCCGCCTGTGGGCAGCGACTCCAGCTCCAGGTGGGTGTTGGCATGTGCCAGCTCCCGGCGTCCCCGGGTTTGGTGGCCGCTGTTGTGGAAGATGGGCAGGCCGGGCTTGATGCCATGCACCACTTCGCGGACGCGGTTGGTGTAATGGAGATAGGTCTTGCGGCCATGGGCGATCACTGCGTCCAAATCCCGGGGGTCCTGACCGTTATTGCGCAGCTCGGTCACGCAATATTGGCAGTAGCATCTGCGGCTGCCCACAATATCCAGGAAGATGCCATCGGCATCATAGTTTTTGGTTACTTCTTCAATTTGAGACAGCAGGATATCCAGATACGGCGTATTAAAGCAGAATTCATGGTATCCCGCCTCCATAAATCCCTTCACCCAGCGGGTTTGATCCTGAATGTCGCGGATCAGCCAATCGGGGCGGCGGCGGGCAAGCTTTTCATCCAGTCCGGCTGAAAGGTACACCGGAGTCTTCACCCCAATGGCATGGGCCGCTTCGATCATCTCTCCCAGCAGGTCGAAGGTGAGGCCGGGATGCATCTCGTTGGTTTTGCTGGGGTGGTACGCCCAGCCGTGATGGCATTTGGAGAATACGGTAATGGAGTCAACGTGGCCCTCCTGCAGCATAGCCTGGAATTGGGCCTTGGAGAAATCGGATCCGATACCGGGAATGGCTTCGGATGTATGAAAATCCAGATGGACCTGTCGCAAACGCATGGTCATCGCTCCTCATGGTTTATTTTATCTGCCGATACATGCAATCTCCTGCTCTAAGCGCCGGGCGGCCGTCAGGGCTTTCTCCAGGGGAAGGGCCTCTGCCGCTTTAACAGGATGGCTGTGGCCCACATGCTCCTTCCATGCGTCCGCCAAAATCCGGTGGCGCTGCAGAACAAGCGGAAAGCCTGCCCAATGCTCAAGTGCAGCCGCCAAATCCGGTATCCCCGCTATATCCTCACCAAACAGCTCCGACAGCAGTGTACGGGCAATAATCCCGTGTCCAAAGGCATTGGGATGGATCCCGTCACCGGAGGAATAGCCGGGCTTCCGGTTCCTTTGAGACGCGGTGGCGTGGAGCAGGGGAGTCCGGATGTCGATGACGCCATCCGCCGCAGGCGCCAGATCAGACAGCAGCCACTGGGCGTAAGCCTCCAGCACAGCGTCATATTCCCGGTACGGGGACAAATAGCTGTAATCCGGCTTGCCGTCCTCCCCAGTCCGGGGAGGAGGAAACGCGAAGGATACGGCGTCAAACGGCGGCGGGGTTAAGACCACCGCTTTGGCTCCCGCGGCTTTGATTTTTTGGAGAAGCGTGGACATCCCTGTCTGGTATGCCTGGAGCCTCTCCTCCGACAAGGGATGGTAAATTCCGTCGTTCATGCCGTAGCAGCAGATGACCCAATCGGGCGTTGTTTTCTGCAGTGCTTCCTCTACCCGGTCATGAACGCAGGGGCGGGGAAAGGGATGTTTTGTTTCGCTCAGACCCGATGCGGTTTCGCTGCTCACCCCCAACGGAATCAGGGACAGCTCCCGGCCGGGATGATAACAGCGGAAATATGCATCCAAATAGGCGATATAAAGACCGTTGTCCGTGACGCTGTCCCCCAAAAACAGGATTCTCGCCGTAAGCGGCACCCGGTTTTGCTTGTGCTCCCATGCAGACATGTGCAGCCTCCTTCAAAGCAAATTCCGTTGATGAACGCTCCAAGCATACCTCTTAAACGGCATAATTGTTTACTGTACATACGCAAGATTCCTGTATAGGCGCCTGTACATACTCCAATTAACTGCAAAACCCCTCTGCGGCAGTGACCGCAAAGGGGTTCTTTAAGGAAGGAGGCCGGTTCTCGGCGATTATTCTAATTCAGCTTCTGCGGCTCCCGCAGGACAACAATCTCCACACGCCTGTTTTTGGCACGGTTTTCCTCGTTATCGTTTGAAGCAACCGGCATGGTGTCCGCGTATGCAGAGGAGACAAACATTTTGTCATTCATCCCCGGTGTGCTGAGGAGATAGCGGACCACAGAAACGGAACGGGCTTGGGACAGCCCCCAGTTGTCCTTATACAGGGAGCCGGTCTGCAGGGGAAGGTTATCCGTATGGCCTTCTATGCTGACCTTGGTGTCGAGGCTCCGGAACAGGGAACCAAGCTTGTCCAGAATCGGCAGGGAAGCCGGCTTCAGATCGGCCTTGCCCAGGTCAAACAGCACCATATCGTTCAGCTTGATCACCACACCCCGCTGCACATCTCCGGTGGTGACCTGCGCCTGGAGATCGTTCTCCTTGATATATTGATTCACCTTGGAAAGCAGGTCCTGCAGCTCCCGCTCTCTTTCCTCCTGGGCACTGGCGCCGCTTGGGGAAGGGGAGGGGGAGAGGGTTGGCGTGGGAGAAGGGTGCTCCCCCTGCTTCATGCCCCCTGCGGGCCCGTCATGCTTCTCCAGAATCGTATCGCCCTTGGCGAACTGCAAATGCAGCGACTCCGCCAGCATCTCATACTTGGCCGTATCCACTTTGCTCATGGAATACATCACAATGAAAAAGATCAGGAGCAGCGTAATCAAGTCCGAGTAGGTGATTAACCAGCGTTCATGATTCTCGGGGGTGCTCCCCTTTTTTCTATTGCTCCTTCTCAATGCCGGCACCTGCCTCCCTGATGCTGCCCCTATTCTTCTTAAGCTGGGTGAAGGAAAGCAGCTTCTTGCGGATCAGCTGGGGATTTTCGCCGGCCTGCAGGGCCAGAATACCCTCCAGCATCATTTCCCGCTCGGCAATTTGCTCCTCGCTTCTGACCTTGATTTTGGATGCGATGGGCAGATAAATAACGTTGGCACTGAATACGCCATACAGGGTGGCGGTAAAAGCGATTGCAATGGCAGGGGCCAGTGATTCCGGGTTTTCCAGACTGCCCAGCACGTGGATCAATCCCAGCACCGTACCGATAATCCCCATGGTTGGAGCATAACCACCGGCGGCTTCAAAAATTTTGGCATGACCCTCGTGCCGGGATTCCAGGGAATCCATCTCCAGCTCCAGGATCTGCCGGGTCAGCTCCGGATCGGTGCCGTCCACCACCATAAGCAGCCCCTCATGCAAAAACGGATGCGGGTTCTCCAGCGCCCGCTGCTCCAAGGCTAACACGCCCTCTCTCCGGGCGATGGTGGCCATATCCACGATCTCGTTAATCAATACAACCGGATCGCTTTTTTCTTGGGTAAAAGCCATTTTGAGAGCTTCGCCGATGCCCCTTAAACGGGATGCGGGAAAGCTGACCACTACTGCGCCTATCGTTCCCCCGAATACAATCAGCAGGGCGCTTGGAATGAAGAGTGCATCAAGATGGCCTCCGTCCATGGCGTATCCGCCGATCAACCCGGCAAAGCCGATGATCAGGCCAATTAAAGTTGTAATATCCACATCATGTTTCCCCTTTCATTCTGGTATGAAATATGTATGTAAAACAATTACAGGTAAAGAAAAAATAAGTATCCGGTTTTCTTTGCAATCCTCTGGGAAAGCGGGTATAATTGATAGGAACATGCATTCCCATTGTACAAAATTTGTAACTTTGTCAATTTTTTTATCGGGTTATGTCACGGAAAAGTTTAGCAAAATCAATCAAGCGGTTCTCCGCTGTGAGGGTGATCGTATGAGTGAATCTGCACTAAGCCAGCGGAAGTTCGAGCTGGTGTCGGAGTTTTCGCCCCAAGGGGATCAGCCTGCTGCTATAGAGGAGCTGGTCAAAGGCCTCCAGTCCGGACAGAAGTTCCAGACACTCTTGGGTGCTACGGGAACGGGCAAGACCTTTACGGCTGCCCAGGTGATCGCCAGACTTAACCGTCCGACGCTGGTCATCGCCCACAACAAGACGCTGGCAGCGCAGCTGTGCAGCGAGTTCAAGGAATTTTTTCCGAATAATGCGGTGGAATATTTCGTCAGTTATTATGACTACTTCCAGCCGGAAGCCTATATTCCCTCGTCGGATACCTATATAGAGAAGGATTCCAGCATCAACGATGAAATTGACAAGCTGCGCCATTCGGCCACCAGCGCCCTGTTCGAGCGCCGCGACGTCATTATTGTGGCCAGCGTATCCTGTATCTACGGTTTGGGTTCGCCTCTGGAATACAACGATCTGCGTCTGTCCCTGCGGGTCGGTATGGAGCGGCCGCGCAACGACATTCTCCACAAGCTGGTGGATATCCAGTATCAGCGCAACGACCTGAATTTTGTCCGGGGCACCTTCCGGGTAAGAGGGGATGTGGTGGAGATTTTCCCTGCTTCCCAAGGGGAGCGTGCGGTGCGCGTGGAGATGTTCGGCGATGAGATCGAGCGGATAACGGAGATCGACGTGCTTACCGGGGAAATTCTCGGTACCCGGGATCATGTGACGATTCCTCCGGCCTCCCACTTTGTCACCCACCAGTCTACTTTATTGAAGGCGGTGGCCAACATCGAGGTGGAGCTGGAGACGCGTTTGGCCGATCTCCGCGGGGAAGGCAAGCTGCTGGAGGCCCAGCGTCTGGAGCAGCGCACCCGCTATGATATTGAGATGATGATGGAGATGGGCTATTGCTCCGGCATCGAGAATTATTCCGCCCATCTGACCTTCCGCAGCCCGGGAGAAACCCCGTACACGCTTTTGGATTATTTCCCGGATGACATGTTGTTTGTTATCGACGAATCCCACGTCACCCTGCCGCAAATCAGAGGCATGTACAACGGCGACCGGGCGCGCAAGGAGATGCTGGTCAGCCACGGCTTCCGGCTTCCGTCGGCGCTGGATAACCGGCCGCTGCGCTTTGAGGAGTTTCAGAGCAAGTTTACCCAAGGCGTTTTCGTGTCGGCGACTCCAGGTCCATTCGAGCTGGAGAACTGCCCCAAGATGGTGGAGCAGATCATCCGGCCTACCGGTCTGCTTGATCCCATTGTGGAGGTCCGTCCCACCAAGGGGCAGATCGACGATATGATCGGGGAAATCCACGACCGGATTGCCAAGGACGAGCGGGTGCTGGTCACCACCCTCACCAAGAAGATGTCCGAGGATCTGACGGACTACCTGAAGGAACTGGGCATCAAGGTGCGGTACCTGCACTCCGACATTAAGACCATCGAACGGATGCAGATCCTCCGGGAGCTGCGTTTGGGCGTGTTCCATGTGCTGGTAGGCATTAACCTGCTGCGGGAGGGCCTCGATCTGCCGGAGGTATCGCTGGTAACGATACTGGACGCAGACAAGGAAGGCTTCCTCCGTGCGGAACGGTCCCTGATCCAGACCATCGGACGGGCGGCCCGGAATTCAGGCGGGAAGGTCATCATGTACGGGGATAAAATAACCGATTCCATGGAAAAGGCCATCAGCGAAACCAAGCGGCGGCGTGAAATCCAGGAAGAGCACAACAAGAAGAACGGGATTACGCCTCAAACCATCCAGAAGCGGGTACGGGACGTCATTGAGGCTACCAAGGCAGCCGAGTCCAAGACCGAATATCTGGCGGAGGTTAAGGGTGCGAAGATGTCCAAGAAGGACCGCATGAGCCTCATTGAGCGTCTGGAGAAGGAAATGAAGGATGCGGCCAAGAGCCTCCAGTTCGAGAAGGCGGCGCAGCTGCGTGATGCCATTATGGAGCTGAAGGTGCAGGATTAGCGGAGGCTGTCTGACAAGGACAGCTTCTGAAGAGAGGAGCCTACGGCTCCAATACGGTTGAGGAGAAAGGTGGAGGCCTGAAAGTGGCAAGCGAATCCATAGTTGTGAAGGGCGCCCGCGCCCATAATTTGAAGAATATAGATGTCACCATCCCACGGGACCGGTTTGTGGTACTGACAGGCTTGAGCGGCTCGGGCAAGTCATCCCTTGCCTTCGACACCATTTACGCGGAAGGGCAGCGGCGCTATGTGGAGTCGCTGTCCGCTTATGCCCGGCAGTTTCTTGGCCAAATGGACAAACCGGATGTGGACTCCATTGAAGGCCTCTCCCCGGCTATCTCCATCGACCAGAAGACCACCAGCCGGAACCCCCGTTCGACGGTAGGCACCGTGACGGAGATCTATGATTATCTGCGGCTGTTGTTTGCGCGGATCGGACGCCCCCATTGCCCGGAGCACGGCGTGGAAATCACAGCGCAGACTGTGGAGCAGATGGTGGACAGGCTGATGGAATATCCCGAGCGCACCCGGCTGCAGATTCTTGCCCCGGTGGTTTCGGGACGCAAGGGTGAGCATGCCAAGCTTCTGGCCGACATCGGGAAGCAGGGTTTTGTCCGCGTCCGCGTCAACGGAGAACTGCGGGAGCTGTCCGAGAAGATCGAGCTGGAGAAGAATAAGAAGCATAGCATCGAGGTAGTGGTGGACCGCATCATCGTCAAGGATGACGTCCAGACCCGCCTGGCGGATTCTCTGGAGACCGCCCTCAAGCTGGGCGAAGGCCGTGTTCTGGTGGATGTGATGGAGCATGAGGAGCTACTATTCAGCCAGAATCTGGCTTGTCCGGAATGCGGCTTCAGCATGGAGGAGTTGTCCCCCCGGATGTTCTCCTTCAACAGCCCTTTTGGCGCCTGTCCGG
>JAQSYT010000295.1 GCA_029256065.1 Paenibacillaceae bacterium | reverse complement strand
GCTGAACCGCTGGGTGGTCATCCGGAAGGAGGGCACCTCGGCCACATATTGAAGCCCATGCTCCTCGCACCAGTCATAAACCTGCTTGTGGTAGGAGCCCGTCATCAGCTCATGGACCGTTTGGTAATAATCGTAGCGGATGCGCGGCGCATCAGGATAGGCTTCATGGGTAATGGCGGGAAGATGGGCAATCAGGGAGTAGCCGTTGCGCTCCTGAAAAGTGGCTTCCAGCTGCGGTGACCACGGGATGCTGCCCAAGAGTCCCACCTCATCGGTGAACATGCCCTTGACCGTATCCCCGAATTCATCCCCAAAATGCTTGGCGTACCGCTCATGGGTCAGCCGGATAAAGGTTGCCATAGCTTCACGGTGGCAAGGATCTACATAGGTGCCGTAATATTTGAAATCCTCGATTTCCTGTTCCTGGTAAACCATGATTTCCCATAAACCGCTGTTTTCAGGAGCCTGCCATTCCAGAGCGTATTTGGTGTTATATGTAAAGAACCGCTTCTGGTTGTAGGTGGTCAGACCGGTTTTCTGGAAGATGGGGTCTGTCTGGATATTGCCGATGTGATCTGCAATATCTATAGCCGCATTCCAATTGTATATGCCTTCATCTGAACGAGGGACAGCCCTGGCGGACAGCACCTTGGCCCAAGGCAGCTCCAGCTTCACTTGTTCACCGCCAACTGCGCGTATCTGGTTTAATACAAGTGTTTTGTGCTTGGCATCCGGGTGCAAAAGAGTGACTTCACCGCCGGCAATGCCGCTGGGATATGGATATTCATCATAGAGCCAAACCTGAAGACCGGCCTTTTTGGCAGCGTCAATGGCCGTCCGCACCTTCCCGAACCAGCTCTCTGACAGATACGGGATCTGCAAGCCCTGGCGCGGGCAAATAAAGAAGCCGCCAACTCCCTTGTCGGCCATCTCCCGGATTTGTCGCTCGATCTCGGCATCCTCCATCTTGCCGTTCCAAAACCAAAAGGGCAGAATGCGGAACTCACTGCCGGGATTTTTAAACAGAGCATCCTCCAATGTGTTATGCCTCCTGTCTTAAAATGAACCTGTTTTCCTCCCTTACAATGTAGCCGTTTTCCCCTTTTCCGGCAATCATCATTTCTTGCTCGGGTTTGGACTGGATTCGTACTTTCTTGCTCATACAGATTCTGGCAGCAAAAAACATCCCCCAAAAGTGACGAGATGCTTCGAAGCAAATTCCGGGTACTTTGGGGGGAGCCCCCGAATGAAAATGCTACAGTTATACATTTTCAAAAAAAGACCCGCTCCATGAGCAGGTCCTTGCTTGTACACACGCCCTTGGAACAGGCAGTCCTATGCTTTTACGTGCCAGCCGCGCTCGTACGGGGCGGGAGCCGGAAGGCTGAAGCCCAGCTCCTCGGCAGCGGTACGGGGCCAATAGGGGTCCCGCAGAAGGGCGCGACCGATAAAAATCAGGTCGCTTTGTCCGGCGGCCAGAATCTCCTCAGCCTGGCTTCCGTTGTGAATGAGTCCGACCGCCCCTGTAGCAATGCCGGCTTCCTTGCGGATTGCGGCGGCATACGGCACCTGGTAGTTGGGGAAAAAACGGATATCCGCCGGCACCACTCCGCCGGTGCTGGTATCGATGAGATCCACACCCAAGGCTTTCATTTCCAGGGCAAAATAGAGAATATCCTCCTGTGTATTGCCTCCCGGCGCATATTCCTCCGCAGAGATGCGCACGAATAGTGCTCCCGGATTTTCCTTCTTAACCGCCTCAATGACCTGGCGCAGAAGGAGGAAGCGGTTTTCTTTTGAGCCGCCGTATTGATCCTGCCTGTGGTTGGTCAGAGGAGACAGGAACTCGCTCAGCAGATAACCGTGGGCGGCGTGCAGCTCGATGACCTCGAAGCCCGCTTGAACAGCTCTTCTGGCCGCTGCAACAAAGGCGTCAATCACTCCGGCAATACCTTCCACAGTCAATTCCTCCGGAACAGCCATGTCCGGGAAAGGCAGCGGGGAGGGAGCTACACCGTGGGCGGCAGCCGTGGTTTTACGGCCTGCATGACCCAACTGGATCCCGGCCTTGGAGCCTGCCTCATGCACCGCCGCAACCAGCTCGGTAAGACCCGGCACCTGGCTGTCGTCCCATATCCCCAGATCCCGGCGGCTGATGCGGCCCTCCGGCGCTACTGCGGTGGCTTCCAGGATGATTAGGCCTGCCTGACCTACTGCACGGCTGGCATAATGGGTGATATGCCAAGGTGTGACACGGCCGTCCTCCTTCGTGACGGAGTACATGCACATGGGGGACATGACGATCCGGTTTTTCAGCTCAACACCGCCCACAACAGCGGGAGAAAACAGCAAGCTCACTTGAAAGCCTCCTTTTTGGCGATTCCAAAATGATATTTTCCAACACAAGTTCAATAGAGAGTTATGCGATAAGACTAATCGTAATTCATTGCCGGAAATTGCGCAAATTAACGGCGGGCTTTTTGACACTTGAGAATATCTTCCACAAAAATGGGCGATACTGGTAAACAGAATGGGCTTAAGCACGATTTTTTTAGGAGGGAATTGAGAACCGATGCCAAGAAAGATAGGTTTGACCACACTCGTATGTTTGCTTTTGGCTGGAATCATGATGCCTTACGCGTTTGCTGAGGAGAAGCAGGCCGCTCCAGTGGACCTTAGCCCCAATGCCCGCTCCTCCATTCTGATGGATGCGGATACGGGAACCGTTATTTTTGAGAAGAATCCGGATGAAAAGCTTCCGCCCGCCAGCATAACGAAAATCATGACCATGCTGCTGACCATGGAAGCCATTGATCAAGGCAAGCTTGATATGGCGGATAAGGTGCGGACCAGCGAATATGCGGCCTCTATGGGCGGGTCCCAGATTTTCCTTGAGGTTGGGGAGGAAATGACCGTCCAGGATATGCTGAAGGGAATCGCAATGGCCTCGGGCAATGATGCCTCGGTGGCTATGGCCGAGAAGATCGGCGGCTCTGAGGAAGGCTTCGTTCAGATGATGAACGACAAGGCCAAGGAGCTGGGGATGAAGAATACCCATTTCGTCAATCCCAACGGGCTGCCGGCGGATAACCACTTCACCACGGCACGGGATATTGCCATTATGTCCAGAGAGCTGTTGAAGCATGAAGGCATTACCCAGTTTACCAGCCAGTATCAGGACTACCTGCGCAAGGATTCCGCCAAGCCCTTCTGGTTAGTGAATACCAACAAGCTGGTGCGCTTCTACCCGGGTGCCGACGGCCTGAAGACTGGCTATACCGGCGAAGCCAAGTTCTGCCTCTCCGCTACGGCCAAACGGGATAATTTCCGTGTGGTGTCGGTGGTTCTGGGTGAGCCGGATACCAAAACCCGCAATGCGGAGGTAACCAAGCTTTTCGATTATGCCTTCTCCCAATATACCAACCAGCTGATCGTCAAAACCGGCGATGCCCTGGGTGATGTGAAGGTGAAAAAGGGCAAGCCGGAAACCTTCCCGCTGACGGCTCCACATCAATACAGCGTGCTCCTGAAGAAGGGCGAGGCCGGGCAGGATCTCCGTCATGAGCTGCAGCTGGACGAGGGCTTGAAGGCGCCTATTGCGGCAGGAACGCCCATCGGCAAGATTATTGTGTTTAAGGGAGACCAGAAGCTGACAGAATTCCCGGTGGAGGCCCCAATGGACATACCGGAGGCCGGGTTCTGGGATATGCTGAAGCGCACGGCAGGACGGCTGTTCTTCCTGGATTAAACGGGTTGTACGCTCGCCGCCCTGACGCAAATCCTGCCTGTTTTTGGAGAAGGCATCCGCGCTTTCTGGCTGTTTTCTTCTAGTTTTGTCGGCAGGCAGGAATCCATTTCTTGGGTGTAGAATGTGTCTCACATGCCAGATAGAGGAGTGAGCACATAAATGAGTTTACACGTAGAAATGGAGCAGGGCAGCAAGGCGCTTATTGTCCGGCTCAAGGGTGAACTGGATCACCATACGGCTGATGCGGTGAAGCAGCGGATGGAAGAGGCCATCAACCGGGGGAATGCCAGCCATGTGGTGGTGAATCTCCGCGACCTGAAATTTATGGACAGCTCCGGCTTGGGCGTGATTCTGGGGCGCTACAAGCAGGTTACCGGGAAGGGCGGCAAGATGGTGCTTTGTGAGGTAAGCCCTTCTGTCTACCGGCTGTTCGAAATGTCCGGACTGTTCAAGATTCTGGCGGTGAAGGAGAACGAGCGTCAAGCGATCTCCAGTCTGGAGGTCGTATCATGAGCGAGTTCCACAACCATATGAAGATTGAATTTGCCAGCATTTCGGAAAATGAGAGCTTTGCCCGGGTGGTGGTTGCGGCCTTCGTCTCCCAACTGGATCCGACACTGGATGAGCTGACGGATATCAAAACCGTGGTGTCCGAAGCGGTCACCAACGCCATCATTCACGGCTATGACAATGATCCCAACGGGTTGGTAGCCATTTCCGCAAAAATCAATGATGACGTGGTGAGCATTACGGTGTCTGACCGCGGTGCTGGCATTGCCGATCTGGAGCAGGCCAGGCAGCCGCTGTACACCTCCAAGCCGGAGCTGGAGCGGTCGGGGATGGGTTTCACCATCATGGAGAATTTTATGGATCAAATGGAAGTCGAAACCATTGTGAACCAGGGTACGACAGTGACTATGACAAAGCGGATTGAATCCAAAAAAGCTTTGTTCAACTAGGGAGTTTGATCTATGGATGTGGATTTGAAGAACGCCTCCCATACTTATCTGGACGACAGTGAGGTCAAACGGCTCATCGCCCTGAGCCAATCCGGGGATACCATTGCCCGCGACACCCTGGTCAGCTGCAACATCCGTCTGGTCTGGTCCGTGGTGCAGCGTTTCCTGAACCGGGGCTACGAGGCGGAGGATCTGTTCCAGATCGGCTGCATTGGGTTATTGAAGTCCGTGGACAAATTCGATTTGTCCTATGATGTGAAATTCTCCACCTATGCGGTCCCCATGATCATCGGGGAAATCCAGCGCTTCCTGCGGGATGACGGCACCCTGAAGGTCAGCCGCTCCCTGAAGGAGCTGGCCAACAAGGTGCGCAAGGTCAAGGACGAGCTGTCCAAGACCATCGGGCGGCTGCCCACCATCAAGGAGGTGGCGGATGAGCTGGGGATCACACCGGAAGAGGTGGTGTTCGCCCAGGAGGCCAACAAACCACCGTCCTCCATTCACGAAACGGTCTTCGAAAACGACGGCGACCCCATCACCCTGATGGACCAGATCGCCGACGAAACCCAGGAGAAATGGTTCGAGAAGCTGGCACTGAACGAAGCTATCGGCGGCCTGTCCGAGCGGGAACGGCTCATCGTCTACCTGCGGTACTACCGGGACCAGACCCAATCCGAGGTGGCCAGCCGCCTGGGCATCTCCCAGGTCCAGGTCTCCCGGCTGGAGAAGAAAATATTGCAGAGCATCAAAAACCAGATCGCGCAATAGCGGTCTGGTTTTTTGTGGGCTTGCAAACTCTGCTGGCCGATCATGCAGATTTTTAGTATGCGAAATACATATGCAGGAGTAAGGTGGACAACTGCAGGGAGATTAATCTATCCATGCAAGGATATCCATGCTACAATATGAATGAATATAATAAAATTCATTCATATTGCGGAAGACGCTGTAAACATGCGATATAGGGAGAGGCTCTTATGAAAAAAGTCACAGCATTTATCGGGAATTACCAGAAGCACGCAACTTACGAGGCCATATGTGAGTTTGAGAAAAATCTAAAAGTCTATGGTGAAATTGACTTTGAATATGTCTTTCTGAAGGATTACCGACTGGAATATTGCCGCGGCTGCAAGCTGTGTTTCAACAAAGGGGAGGAATATTGTCCCCTAAAGGATGACCGAGATGTGCTGATTGAGAAGATGAGCAGCTCAGATGGGGTTATTTTCGCTACGCCTAACTATGCCTTTCAAGTATCTGCGCCAATGAAGAATTTGCTGGATCGGCTTGCCTTTGTTTTTCATCGGCCCCGTTTTTTTGGCAAGACCTTTACGGCAGTTGTCAATCAAGGCATCTATGGAGGAAACTCTATTGTGAAGTATCTGAGCAGCATGGGGGAAAACTTCGGATTCCAAGTCTCCAAGGGCTGCGTTCTAACTACCCTGGAGCCGAGAACCGAGGCTGCCCAGCAGAAAATGACCAGGGAGATTAAACTGGCCTCCGCAAGATTTTACAAGAAGCTGATGCGCCCTACTGCCCCGGCCCCCTCTTTCTTTAGACTGATGATGTTCCGAATATCCCGTACAAGCATTAAGTCTATGCTCAATGACGAATACCTGGACTACCGGCATTATCGGGAAAAAGGCTGGTTTGAGTCCGGTTACTACTATCTGGTTCCCTTAGGCATTATAAAGAAAACGGTTGGCCGCGGTTTTGACCTTCTAGGGAAGCTTATGGCTAAGCAACACTAGCAAAAAGTTTAGTGGTTTAGCGGAATAAGAGGCATCTTGATTTTGTTCCGAAGGAAGCATTCTATGAGTACGAAGATGAAAATAAAAGTATTCAAACTATACAGATTTATTAAAGTATCTATATAAAACGCACTAAAGATTAAAACCTGACCAATAGGCGATCTATGGTCTCCATCGGATGCGAATTGATTCGCTTCATGAATTGGCCCACGTGCA
>JAQSYT010000294.1 GCA_029256065.1 Paenibacillaceae bacterium | reverse complement strand
CCAAGGGCTGACATTGGAGCAGATTAGAAAAAACATTGGCAGCGGCATCTCCATTCCGGTTCCTGAGACCTTTCACCCTGATCAATATGTTCCCTTTACTGGAACTCCAACAGGATTACTAGAGGATAATGAGTTAATTGACCTTGGAAACAGGCAATTGGCCGTTTATCATACTCCAGGACATTCGCCGGGTCATATCTGCATTTATGATAGTACGAACGGGTATTTATATACGGGAGACCTGTTATATGATACCGCTCCGGTTTATGCTTTTTATCCGTCCACCAATCCTTCCGATCTCATTCGCTCTTGGGAAAGAATTGCTGAAATTGCTGGTGTAACCAAAGTATTCGGATCCCATCATACCTTGGGCCTTGAGCCTTCCATCCTTCATGAAGCTAAAGGGGCAGCAGCCTATTTGAGGAAGCATGGCTTAGACAGATTTGGGACAGGTCTGAATCATTTTAAGGGATTCAGTGTACAGTTTTGACAATCCTCACCTTATTTCTTGCATGAAAGAAAGTGGCGCACTCCATACTATGACAGTGTATGCCAGCAAGTAAGCGAGAGGAGATTAAACGGATGGCGAACAAAGCGGAACAGCCGGCACCTGCGGAGCCGGTGGAGGAGAAAAAAACGGTGGAAACCATTACCCAGCTGGGCCAGGTTCAAACGGCCGGCCCCGGGGAATCGAATATTTTTACGATGACCATTATCGGACAGATCGAGGGCCATATTGTGCTGCCGCCGCAGAACAAGGCTACCAAGTACGAGCATCTTATCCCACAACTGGTGGCAGCGGAGCAGAACTCCAAAATTGAAGGCATTCTGGTTATCCTGAATACTGTCGGAGGAGATGTGGAGGCAGGGCTGGCCATTGCTGAGATGATCGCCACCTTGTCCAAGCCTACAGTGACGCTGGTGCTTGGAGGCGGGCACAGCATTGGTGTTCCTATTGCCGTGTCGGCAAACTGTTCGATTATCGCGGAGACGGCCACCATGACCATTCACCCCATCCGGTTGAACGGACTGGTCATCGGAGTACCTCAAACCTTTGAATATCTGGACAAGATGCAGGAGCGGGTGATCCGCTTTGTCACCAAGCATTCTTCCATCACAGAAGAAAAGTTTAAAGAGCTGATGTTTACCACTGGGGAGCTGACCCGGGATATCGGTACTACAGTAATCGGAGCAGATGCAGTCAAATATGGACTTATCGACCGGATAGGCGGCATTGGGGAAGCGATTGCCGAATTGAACCGGCGTATTGACGACAGGAAGAAGCAAGGGGGAGGGCTCTTGCAATGACCTTATACACCATCATGCCCGATGAAGTGGTATGGGCCGGACAGGAGAGCTTCGCACCGGAGTATCTGGATGTGGAAATCAACGGAATCAGCATGCAGGTGGAGCGGTTGAATGCCGCCCAGGCCCGGGTTGTGCGCCTGTACAGCGGTAATGTTCAGGATTATCTGAACCCTGCATATGCTCCGGGCTCCATGCTGGAATTCCAGCCATTTTTCAGTAAATAACTATCTCTTGTTAAGATAGGCGAGTTGCCCTAAGCGGATGATGGTTCGTGGTTTTTGCGAACGGTCATTCGCTTTTTTTGGCTGAATGAGGGTCTCCCCTAGTGTATCCGGACTTCCAATATGGTATAATCTGTAGCGTTGGGGGTGGCGGAGTGGCCAAGAGTAAAACGCGCAAGCGCTCGAGAAAAGGGTCCAAAGCGGTTAAAGAGGTACTGAAGTATGAGCTGTACGGGATTATCATCATTGCGTTGTCCGTTATTTCACTGTCCCGGGAAGGCTCTGTTTCCCGCGCCTTAACGTATATGTTCCGGTTCCTGGTGGGCGAGATGGATTTCGTTATTCCATTGATAGCCGTTTATGTGGGCCTGTATTGTATGGTCAAACGGGCTTGGCCCAATGACTGGACCGCCCGGAAAACCGGTATTGTCTGCCTTTTGCTGGGCTTCGTGCTGATGAACCATATGTCCATGTTCGAAACTCTCGATCCCAATGAGGACTTCCGGATGCCCTCATATATCCTGGGGGAGACCTGGCGGACGATGACGGAGGGGTTAAGCCTGTCCCACAACGGGACGAGCATTCTCCAGAATAATATTGGCGGCGGCATGATCGGGGCGCTTCTGTATGCCCTTCTTTATTTTTTGTTCGGCAACCTGGGCTCGTCCCTTCTGGTCTGGACTCTGTTCGGCATTGGGGTTTTGCTGGTCACCGGTATATCCGCAGTGGATGTGCTGGGCAGGCTGAGAGGTGGAGCCTCTAATGTCAATACCGGCTTCCGGCACAGACTGTCGGAGCTGTTCGGGGGCAAACGGGCCAAACCGGCCCGTACAGCGGCTAAGCCCAGCCAACGGGTTTATATCCCCGAGGATGACTCCGATCTGGAGGAGGGGTATATGTCCAGGCCTCGCCAGCCGCGGAAAAAGCCTGCATTCTTCCAGCTGCTTCAATCCCAGAAGCATGAAGAGGATGAAGAGGAGGCGGGAGCAGAGGTCTTGGTTTCCACTTCAGGGAAGAAACCCGCTGTGCCAATGGATCATGAGGAAACCGGATATAGTATTCCAGCTGATGAGGATGCGGCTATACCGGTTGTGCGCGATTTTCAGGATCATATTGATCCTCTGCCTGAAGATCCGGTGGTTGAGGCACCAGGGGGCATCCAGCAGGCAAAGCCTGCGGCAGCGGCGCAAAAACCGGAGGGCGAACAAGCCGATTCCGGAGACATGCCTTTATCTCTGGAGGCCAAAAAGCCGGAACGGCCTTATGTGCTTCCCTCTCTCACCTTGTTGTCCCGGCCCGCAGGAAACTCCAAGGCATCTGACGCTTTGGACTTCAAGGCCAACGCCCGCAAGCTGGAGGCAACTATGGAGAGCTTCGGCGTCCGCGCAAAGGTGCTGGAGGTGGTCCGCGGCCCGGCGGTTACCCGGTATGAAATTCAGCCGGATGTGGGCGTGAAGGTCAGCCGGATCGTCAGTCTGACAGATGACATCGCTTTGGCCCTGGCGGCCAAGGATATCCGGATGGAAGCTCCGATTCCGGGTAAATCCGCTATCGGTATTGAAGTGCCTAATACGGAGGTTTCTGTGGTTACGCTGCGGGAGGTTATGGAGAACGGGGCTTTCCAGGATTCCCCCTCCAAGCTGACCATTACCCTGGGCAGGGATATTTCCGGCCAGCCGATTGTGGCCAATCTGGCCAAAATGCCCCACTTGCTGGTGGCAGGGGCGACGGGCTCAGGCAAATCCGTTTGTATCAACGGGATCATTACCAGCATCCTGTATAAAGCGAAGCCTGATGAGGTCAAGCTGCTGATGGTTGACCCCAAAATGGTGGAATTGAATGTGTACAACGGTATTCCCCATCTGCTGGCACCGGTGGTTACGGATCCGCGGCGGGCGTCCCTGGCATTGAAGAAGATCGTGGTGGAGATGGAAAAGCGCTACGAGCTGTTCTCCAAAAGCGGCACCCGGAATATGGAAGGGTACAACGCGATGGTGACAGATCCCTCCAACCCGAATCCCCAGGAGCCGTTACCTTACATAGTGGTTATTGTAGATGAGCTGGCGGACCTGATGATGGTGGCGGCGGGTGATGTAGAGGATGCCATCTGCCGCTTGGCCCAAATGGCCCGGGCGGCGGGAATCCATCTGATTATCGCTACCCAGCGGCCTTCCGTGGACGTCATTACCGGTGTTATTAAGGCCAATATCCCATCCCGGATCGCCTTCGGCGTATCATCCCAGGTGGACTCCCGTACCATTCTCGATATGGTGGGGGCAGAGAAGCTTCTAGGCCGCGGCGACATGTTGTTCCTGCCGGTAGGTGCGTCCAAGCCCATCCGGGTGCAAGGCGCCTTCCTTTCAGACCAGGAAGTGGAGCATGTGGTTAATTATTGCCGGAACCAAGGCCAGGCGGAGTACAAGGAGGATCTGGTGCCCGAGCTGGATGATCAGGAGGAGGAAGCAGAGAACAATCTGGACGAGCTGTATGATCAAGCAGTGCAGATTGTAGTGGAGGCCAAACAGGCTTCTGTCTCCCTGCTGCAGCGCCGGATGCGGGTTGGCTACACCCGGGCGGCCCGGTTGATCGACACCATGGAGGCCAAGGGTGTGGTAGGGCCTTACGAGGGCAGCAAACCCCGTGAGGTGCTGATCTCCCAGGAGATGTTCTTTGGGCAAAACCGGAGCGGATAAACGCTTTCTGCATGAACCGTCATCTCGATAAATAGTAAGCGGCTGGAAGCCTTCCGCTATCCCTACGGGGTGGCGGAGGTTTTTTTGTTCCGCTAAATTCCGTACCCCGGTTCCAGATGATTAAGTGAAATCTCACCGTTCCCGTATCAATCGATCATTTATCATACTGGGCCCATCACCGCATTCATTAAGCCGCTTACGGAACTAAGAGACTCTTAGAGGGCGAAATTAGCAAGTTTCAAGCTGTAACTGAACTGAGAGGCTCTTAAACAAGGATTATAGCTGCAATTTGCGCTTTCTACCTCTGTAAGGGCCGCTCAGTTCCGTAAGAAAACCCAACACGTCGTTTTCCTTCTGTAAGAGGCGCTAATTTCCGTTACAAATGGTGGGAGTGGATTAGAAGCGACTAAGGCGAGATTCACTCTTCCTCAGTTGGTTTAAGTAGAGATTGTAACAACTCTTACTAAAATCCCAATTCGATTTGAGGAGGCGGTAACAAATGAGACATGATCAAACCATTCATGGAAGTCGCCATATTGTAGGTGTTTTTGAGACGGAGCGGGCTGCGATTGCGGCTATTGAAGATTTGAAATCCTTGGGGTATGCCCCGGATGATATCTCGGTTATCAGCCGCAGAAAGGATGATGCGGATTTTATTGAGGAAGCTACCCAAACGAAGGCCCCTGAGGGGGTAGCAACAGGAGCGGCCGCAGGCGGAGTTTTGGGCGGTGTCACCGGGCTTTTGACAGGGTTAGGTGCCCTGGCTATACCGGGCATCGGGCCGCTTCTGGCAGCAGGCCCTATCGCCGCCACCTTGGCAGGAGCTGCTATCGGGGCCAGCGCCGGCGGTGTAGTTGGCGGATTGATTGGGATGGGCATCCCGGAGGAACAGGCTAAGCTATACGGTGATTATATTGAGGACAATAAGTTTCTGGTTATTGTGGAGAGTGACCCAGCCAAGAGTGAGCGGGTATTCGATATCTTCCGCAGCTATGGCTCCTTAAACTCCGATTCGTATACCGGTTTGAATCCGGGCCGCAGCAATCTGGTTGATGAGTCCGCTTATGAGGCGATGGAATACGGAGGGGCTGATACAGATACTGTAGAAGCTGCCCGCAGGGACAGAAGGGATTTGGAACGGCCGGGTCCGAGATTGTAAGAAGGTTAACCGTAGTGTCAAATAGCTTCCATAACTTATCCGGCCTTTGGCTTGAATGAGGTAAATGGTACGGAATCCTTCAATTTGCCGGTGTCAAATTCGAAGCTTCCATAACTTATCCGGCCTTCGGCGTGGACCAAGTTATGGAAGAGGACGGTCTTCCCGCGCAGTATGTCCGCGGGGGGGCCGTCTTTTTGTATGCGGGAAATAGCTCGGCCGGAGGTTAATCCGTGGTTCTTGGGTATAAAGCCAACCTGCCTTTCAAATAATATCCCTATCACAAACACAGCATCTGAAGGGAAAGGTTGGTCCGCCCAATGAACAAGCGACTGATTGCGTTTACTGTGCTGCTGTTGGTTTCGCTGTTTGCCGGCATGCAGCTTAAATCTCATGAAAAGCCCCAGGCAGCGGAGGACGTCTTCAGCAAACAGACTGTCCGGTACGGCGCGTCCGGCGACGATGTTTACGAGCTCCAAGGCCGCCTGAAGTTTCTCGGGTATTACAACGGCAATATCGACGGTTCTTTCGGATACCAAACTCTGCGTGGGGTGAAGGATTTCCAGTACAAGTTCGGCATGAAGGTGGATGGGGTAGTCGGTCCCAAAACCAAGCTGAAGCTTTGGGAGGCCACCAAAACATGGGCGCCAACGGAACCGAAGCAAACTGCAGGGGGCGGTAGTGGGGGTGGCGGCTCCGGCGGCGGAGACCGGGTAACGGAAACGGCTACCGGCAACCCCACCAATCTGACACCCTCCAATAATGGCGGGCTGTCGGAAAATGATATCCGCATTATGGCCAATGCGGTGTATGGTGAAGCAAGAGGAGAACCGTATGAAGGGCAAGTGGCGGTGGCGGCTGTCATTTTGAATCGGGTCCGCTCAGCTTCCTTCCCGAATACGGCTTCGGGTGTTATCTTCCAGCCGGGTGCGTTTACAGCAGTAGCGGACGGCCAAATTTGGCTTAGCCCTAATGAAAATGCCAAACGCGCGGTGAAGGATGCAATAGGCGGTTGGGACCCTTCGGGTGGCTGCCTGTATTACTTTAATCCGGTAACAGCCACTTCCAAGTGGATTTGGACGCGGCCCCAGGTGAAGACCATCGGGAAGCATATTTTCTGTAAATAGGAATAAGAAAGCAATCTGCGAACATGTGCAGGTTGCTTTTTTGCACAAAAATAAAGGTAAATATTGTATTGTGTTCTCTATCATTATTCTTCCGATTATGGTAATTTAACTCTTGAGGCAGAGACAATATACCTAGGGAGCGTGTTGTTGTTGAGGAAAAATGTTGTTATCCCATTGATTGCCGCGG
>JAQSYT010000293.1 GCA_029256065.1 Paenibacillaceae bacterium | reverse complement strand
GTTAGTAAAATCTGGAGTAGGCCTGCAGCTTGCAAAATAGCTTGAATGGCATTTCAGGTAAAATTTCATGATGGGAGTGCCGATATGATTCCTTCCTGGCAACATCTAAAGGTTCAAGAGGAACCGCGTACCCGTTATTATGTGAATCCCGTTCGAATGGTCTGGCAATCGGAGGAGCCGGAGGCGGTGCTGGAACGCCCGGAGCTGCTGTTTGCCGGCCGGGACGGGCAATCTTTGCTCAGTGCAACTATGGATCAGACCTGTATCATGAATAACATAGGGAGTACCCCGGGATTTCTGCTGGATTTTGGCACAGAGCTCCATGGCGGCGTTCAAATTTGTGTTGTTGGCGGCAGTAATAAGGACCGGAGAACGGCCCGGTTCCGTGTCCGTTTTGGGGAATCCGCCTTGGAAGCTATGAGCGACCTGGGCGGAGAGACGAATGCCACGAATAATCATGCGGTGCGGGACGGTGTCTTCCAGGTCAGCTTCATGGGCGCGGAAGAGATCGGGAATAGCGGCTTCCGGTTTGTGCGTATCGACTTTTTGGATGAGGGGCATTTTGTGCAGGTGCTCAGCGTCCGTGCCGTTGCCGTGATGCATGATGCGGAGTATAAAGGCAGCTTCCGCTGTAATGACGAGCTGCTGAACCGGGTTTGGGACACTGGAGCATATACGGTTCACTTGAATATGCAGGATTACCTGTGGGACGGGATCAAGCGGGACAGGCTGGTGTGGACGGGAGACATGCACCCGGAAACCTCGACGCTGCAGGCGGTTTTTGGTCATCATGAGGTGGTGCCGCGGAGCCTGGACTTTATCCGGGATCAAACTCCCCTGCCGGGCTGGATGACCACTTTTCCCACTTACTCCATCTGGTGGATCCTGGTGCATCACGACTGGTACATGCATAACGGAGATTTAGGCTATTTGCTGGAGCAGCGGGAGTATATGACCGGACTGCTGCGCCAACTGGCAGATTGCATCCGGGAGGACGGTACTGTGGATATCCCCAACCCGTTCCTGGATTGGCCATCCTCCACCAACCCGGAAGGAGTACGGGCGGGCGCTCATGCTTTGTTCATTTGGAGCATGGAGGCTGGAGTGAAGCTGTGCGGGTGGATGGACGAGCAGGAAACAGCGGAGCTGTGCCGCCGCAGTGAGGTCAAGCTGCACACGGTGACGCCGGATCACAATATGAGCAAGCAGGCGGCGTCTTTATTGGCTTTGGTTGGTTTGCTTGACCCTGCCGCAACCAATGAAGAGGTTATCGCACCGGAATCGCCCATGGGGTATTCCACCTTCTACGGATACTACATTCTGAAGGCCCGCGGCGAAGCGGGAGATATCCGGGGCAGCCTGGACAGTATCCGGTCCTATTGGGGCGGCATGCTCTCGTTGGGGGCTACCACCTTCTGGGAGGATTTCGATATCGGCTGGTTGGAAAATGCGGCACGGATTGATGAGCTGACTCCCAAGGGTAAGGTGGATGTGCACGGAACTTATGGCGGCTATTGCTACCAAGGCTTCCGGCACAGTCTGTGCCACGGCTGGGCCTCCGGCCCGACGGCCTGGCTGTCCGAGTATGTGCTGGGCATCCGTCCGGTGGAGCCGGGCTGCAAGTCCATCCGGGTTGCACCCCAGTTGGGCGACCTGGAGTGGGTGGAGGGGACATTCCCCACCCCTTACGGCATCGTCAAGGTGAAGCATACCAAACAGCCGGATGGAACCGTCCGCTCTGAGATTGAAGTGCCGGAAGGGGTAACGGTGCAGCAGGCATAACTGTGCAACAGGCATAACAAGATGGGGTGCGAGCGAGCTGCCAAGTGATTGGCAGCTTTTTTGTTTATTTATTGGTTCCCCGGTGGGGCTGATCGGACCCAGAAGCCGTTATTTTGCTAAAAATACTGGTTATTTCATTTGTGCGGACCGTAGATCCGTTAAGTGGCTGCAAACTACCGAATTTGTGGTGTTGCAGGAGACATAACGTCCCCTGTGTCCGCGAAGCCTGCAAAAAAGCTAAATCCCAGGAAATAACGGAACGTCAGTCCGGACCCCGGGCGAATCTCTGCCAATCTTCAGAGTACCTCAGCCGACCTCTGGTGAATCTCAATCCGAACCTTCAGAAAATCTATCCCAACCTTCAGAGCACCTCCACCCATCTCCGGCAAATCTATGCCAACCTCCAATTGCAACCCATGTGCTTCAGATAACCTCCTTGCAGAAACCAGTCAAAGGTGTTGCCAGGATTATTTCCTGGCAGGATGTCCCGCATTATAATCAAAAAGAAAAAATCCCAAATTATAGGAGGGGGTCAATGAAATCAAAGGAACCGGCATAAACGGCTGCAGCAGAAGAGGACCGCCCGGATCCGGCTGGCGGGGCAAATCTTGACAGAAGGATTTTATAAACGTTAGGGGAGACGCACATGTACAAACGATCCAAATCGCTTATATCTAAAATGCTGGTGCTGGTAATACTGGCCGCTTCATTGTTCAGTCCGGTCAGCGCCGGTGTGCTGGCGGCAGGGGAAACGGCAAACAGCCGAAAAACGGATGTTTGGGACTTTGGCGGTGTGGAGGCGGCAGGCAGCAATTATACTAATCATATTACGCTGGGCACACTCAACGGGTTAACTGCCAATGTTCAATCCGGCTGGTTTAAGGTAAACACAACCTTCGATGATCTCACCGTGGTGACACCGGGGAATTACCACCGGCTCTATTACAGTGGCACCTTGTCGTACGGCAGCCCGACCACCAAAACCTTTCCGGATGGTTACACGAACACCGGATCCATCTATAATGCTGGCACTGGCGACGATACGGGAAAATACATCCGCATCGACAATGTACAGGCAGGGGACATCATCACCCTTTACGGATTTTCCACGAATACCTCAGGTTCAGAAAAACCTCTTGTCAATTTCGCATTAACCAGCGCGGGGACTGGGAAAACGGCCCTGAAAAATAGCGATATTGTTTTGGGCAATGGGGACATATTTACGTTTCTGGCTGCGGAAACAGGCTCGCTGAAGATTTATTTCACCAACACAGGTAGCTACAAGCCTAATGTGGCCCGGATCACCCGTACTCCCGGCGTAAACGTGAACGGTTTATTAAACCTGAATGGGTATGCGCTTACAGGGTATGAGCTGGTTTTCCAGAACCAGCAAACGGCCGGTATCCATTCTGCCACTCTGAACCAAGACAGCTCCTTCGATGTGACACTGCCTGCGGGGTACACCTATACCGCTGCGCTCCTGAACGTAAGCTCGGATTATTCCATCTCCGACCTGTCCAAAACTGTAGTGACTGCTCTTACGGATATTCCCGCCGGAATCGGAGGCATCACCCTGGAGGTAGCCAAAATTCCTATGGCCAAAGTCAGCGGGCCTTTGTCAGGCTTTGACAGCGGCTATGACCTCAGCAAATTGAAGGTGCTGCTGACGCCTCCGGCAGACAGTCTTGCCCCGGCGGTTGAAGCAGCGGTAGATAAGCTGGCCATGACTTATTCGGCAGATGTGAGATCAGGCATCCCGTACAGCTTGACCATTTCCGGTGTGAATGACTACGACTTGACCGGCGGCAGCCAAGTCCAGATCACCGCAGACACCACGCAGGATATTACTGTCACCAAGAAACCAATCCACGCGGCAACCGGCACGTTTGTTGGGCTGCCTGCTTCCGTAACCGTTTCCAGCATTGCTTTTTCCCATGTGGAGGACGGATATGTTTATCCCGGCACAGCCCAAAACGGAGCGTATGCCGCCAGCCTCAGAGACGGCGCTTATGCCGTGAAGGCGGTAACCTCGGATTCCAGCTACACCACAGTAGGCCATGTGGTGGTCAACGGGAGCAATGCCGTGAAGGACATCAAGTTCTCCACTGCCACACCCCTGCCGGCCCTGACTTTGGTCAAGGATTTGTATGTGGGAGATACCTCCAAGGAAAACAACTTCTCCACAGTTAAGCAGGCACTGGAATCCGCAGCCCGAATGAATCCCCAAAGCGAGCAGGAGCGGATAACCATCCATATTGCCCCTGGCGTATACCGGGCCCAGCTGAAAATTGAAACCCCATACATCAGCCTGGTAAATGCTGCGCCGCAGCAAGGGGAAGTGAAAATCACCTGGTATTATGGCGTCGGTTATGTGTATTACAGCGCCAACAAAGGCTACTACAGCGAAGACCATGCCTTCGATAAATTCCTGAAGGGCGGTGTGGACAAGTGGGGACCCACCGTGTATGTGACCAGCAAAGCGACAGGCTTCCGGGCGGAAAACATCGTATTCGAAAACTCCTTTAACAAGTACATCACCCAAGAGGAGATTGACGATGGAGTCCAGGTGGACCCGGTAAGTCCCACCAACACCACAGAGAGAACCATGGCCTTGGACGCCACCTCCAGAGGAGCGACGGAGAGAGCGGCAGCTATCGCCATTGAGGCCGACCGCGCCGAGTTCTACAAGAGCAAATTCTTATCCAACCAGGATACCCTGTATACCGGAGCCGTCCGGATCTACTTCAAGGATAGCTTTATCGAAGGAAACACGGACTACATTTTCGGCGACGGCAATGTGGTGTTTGATAACTGTACACTGAATTTCGCCGGATACAGCGATCAGGACTCGTCGGGGTACATCACAGCGGCAAGCACGGACCCCTCCCGCAGCGGATATCTGTTCCGGGACAGCACCATCACGGGGACCAGCCACGGCAGCTTTAAGGCCCAGGGCTTTTTCGGGCGGCCGTGGAGAACCAATGCCGGAGCCAAGTTCCTGGATTCCAAGCTTCAGGAGCCGTCGGTGATTGTTCCCCAGGGCTGGGCGGGAATGAGCAGCAATACGCCGGAAAACGCGCGCTTCTATGAATACAACACCACCTATAACGGCACACCGGCCGATACCTCCGCCAGAAGCAGATATGTGCTCAGCGGCGAAGGAGCGGTTACGGATGTGCGCCCATACTTCGGCAGCGACTGGACACCGGCCTATTATACCGAAGGAGCGGTAACCGCACCTGTATTGAACCCGGCTATAACCACTAGCCAATCCCAGGCCAACCTTACCTGGCAGCCTGCCACAACCAGCATCGGTTCGGTCATCTATGCTGTGTATCAAGACGGGCAGAAGATAGGGACTACCACCGAGGCAGCTTATACCGTGGGCAGCCTGGCTCCGGCCACAACCTACAGCTTCCAGGTAGCTGCCGTCAATACAGCAGGCAATACCGCAACCAGCTCTACAGTACAAGCCACTACTGATGCGCTTCAAGGCATACCTGCTGCTCCGGTTATTACTGCAGCTCCCGGTGACAGCAGCGCCACCATCAACTGGAGCACGGTTACCGGTGCCACCTATTACACCGTAAAAGGCATGAAAGCAGGCAGCACGGTCTACGACTTGGTGTACGGTATTTCCGTACCTACGGTAACCTCATACACCTACGCCAATCTGATGAACGGAACCGCCTATCAATTCGTAGTCACAGCCTCCAACCTGTATGGGGAAAGTGCTGCTTCCAATACGGTAACGGTTACGCCGTCCGGACAACAGGGCACATTGAAGTTCTCTCCTGCGGATTTTATCGGAGTGGACATAGATAATCCCAAGATCGCCGGCTTCTCCAGCTTTAATGACGATACCAACATTTTCACCCTTACCGGCTCCGGAACAGGCATCAACAAAGCAGCCAATGGCCGGGATCAAATCTACATGAAGGCGGTCAAGCTGAAGGGGGACTATTCCATCAGCGCCAAAGCCACTTATTCAAGCGGAGCTTTTGGACACATGGCGCTCACCATCCGGGAAAGCCTTGACCCCAGCAGCTATCACTATACACAAGCTGCTACCAACACAGGCGGGAGAAAAATGTTCCGCTACACCGGGTCCTCCAACGGCTCCAATACGACGATGCTCTTAAACGGAACCGCCTATTTAAAAATCACCAAAACCGGAGACAAAATCACCTCGATAATAAGCTCTGCCCCGATACCGGAAAATCCGGTGGGATCGGATACTCTGTCCATCACGACGGCCACAGCCAAGGATCTGGGATTGGATGCTAACGGGAATCCCAAGGAGCTTTACGCGGGTTTGATGGTAAGCTCCGGCAATGCCGCAAACACCATGATTGCGGATTTTCAGGATGTCACAATAGTCATGGCAGATGGAACGGTAGTCTTCGACTCCAATGCAGGTAAGCCAATTGCGCCTAAGAATGTGGCCTCCAAGCCATACGATAAGAGCGCGCTGATCTCCTGGGATCCGCTGTCCACGGCAACCTCTTACACAGTCAAGAAAAGCACCAGTGCAAACGGTCCGTTCACAGATGCGCAAACCGTTAGCGGCTCTGTTTACCAGGCCATGATTGACGGATTGGAAAATGGCCGAACCTACTATTTTGCGGTGACGGCAAGCAATGCCAGCGGTGAGGGGGTTGCTTCGGACGTAGTGAGCGTTATTCCTTCCTCCGCGTCTGTGATGCCTCCGGTAATTACCATGACATCGGCCGCGCCTGCAAGTCAGGTATTCAGCGCCCTGGTGCCGGTCAACGGTTCGGTAGATAAGGACAGCACGCTGACCATTACCAATAACGGTAATATTGTCAAGCCGGATGGAATCAACGACAGTCTTATCCTGGCTCCAAACGGAACCTTCAGCACAACCCTGATTTTGACTGAGGGTGTGAATGAAATCGAGATTAAAGCGGTGGACACCTACGGCAATGTGT
>JAQSYT010000292.1 GCA_029256065.1 Paenibacillaceae bacterium | reverse complement strand
GTTCCGCCGCGGAACTTAGCCTTGCCCATATGGTAGCCCATCATAACCCCGAACAGCGCATGGCCGGAAACCGGCAGTAACGCCCGCATGAACAGTGAGGAAACAGACGGCCCAAACAACAGTGCATACATAACATTTTCCATGGTGGCGAAGCCCAGAGACACCGCTGTTGCATACACAATGCCATCGTACGGCTCATCGAAAGCCTGATGCTTATAAATGAGGAAATATAGGATGAACCACTTCAGAAACTCCTCAAGGAAGGAGGAATAGACGAATGAGTACAAAAATGGGTTCTCGCCAAAACCAAGCACAAACGCACGCTGCAGCACCATGGTGGGAAACACCAGCAATACCCCCATAATGAACATACGGATTACCGTGTGCACCGGCTCTGATTCGTAACGGTCCTTCAGATAGAAATAAGCAAGCAATGACAACCCAGGCGCAACAGCAGCCGCCAAAATAGACAATAGGAACAAGCAGATGTCCCCCCCTTCAAAGCAACCTGGTCCCTGCCTGTGGCTGGAACAGAACTATTTCATTCTATCACATGTGAGTCCCCAGAAGGGCTGGCAATTCCTATTTAAGCAAAAAAATGCACCCTCACCAACCGCTCGGGCTGAGGATGCAGGCGGCGGAGCAACGTTACCACGCCAGAAATGTGTTATTGGAAATGGCTGCACAGCACTTGAACCGCATTTTCGGCAACCACGGTTTTGCCGTATTCCTCCAGCACCGCCTGGGTAACCGAAGTCGCTTCTCCATATTCGGACATGACGGCAATCAACGCTTGATAGCGGCTGTCCTTCTCATCCCAATCATCCGATGGCTCCACCTGAAGGATATAACGGTTCTTATATGAGAACAGCTTGCCGCCCTCGGGCAGCATGGGGAGGATTACCTTGGCCATACGAAGCAAGTCCTCGAAATCGGAGAAAGCGTAGGAAATCAGCTCGCTCTCCTCCAGAGTGACTTCCATCTCATATATATCGTCCTCTTCATCCGCGGAATCCGAGGAGGGACTGTTCATCTTGCCTCTGGTTACAATAACCACCATGCCTTGAGCGGGCAATGCAAAAACTTCAACAGCCAGCGGGCCTGAAGCGTCAAATCCCAGTTCGGAATAAGCCTGCTCCATCATCTCGCTGAACAGCTCATGGACCTTGGGAATTTCCCGCCACATATCTTCCTTTTGGATCCCGCGCTCCGTCAAGTCGTCGAAAGTGAGGAAAATCCTTATCTTATCGGTACTCAAACGTTCAATTTTCATTTACAGGACCCTCCTTTTTGGCCAGCTCGGAACCAAAAGCATACCATAGTAATAGTTTATGAAGGTAATTCGCAAAAAGTGTACAAAAATTACCTCGCCTGTCCGCCTTACAGCCACTGGACAAGCCGGCTGTCCGTCTTCGACATAATGGGTAACGATCCGACGGGCCAGCTACTATTATTATAGCATGTTACCACTATTGATTGCGAATTGCACCGGAAAATTTGTGTATAACCGAGTACGGTTTCTTGAGAAAAGTTTGGTTATACGGAGGGGCTGCAGATTACCAATGTATGTCAAAAGCCGGAGGATTTCCTCCGGCTTTTGCCGCTGTTCCATCAGCACTTAGGAGCTGAGAGGAAATTAGTACCCGCTTTTGCTGACAAAATCTCCACGGTTTTGGGAGTTTTGTCAGCAAATTAGCGGTACTTGAGCGTTTGCGTAAGCAAGCGCCACTTCGTAAGCATAAGCCCATTTCGTCGCAGTCCCTAAGGCTGAATATAATAGACGTACGCCTCATGAACGGACCAGTACCGGGATACCGCTCCGGTTTGCACCACCCGGACAAACCGGGCAGTCTGCTCGGGGAAAACAATAATGGTGACCGCACTACCACTGCCGGAGGCCACAGACTGACCCCACTCCACTCCGTCAGCCGAAACGTACACGCTGTAGCCGCGGGGGTAATCGGCTGCACTGCCCGACGCATCCAATACAAGCTTATTGAATGTATGGCTCTCCTGCATATCAATTTGGAAGTACTGACCATAGACCTGATTAGTCACGGTATCCCATCTGGTTGAGGCATTGCCGTCCAGAGCCTTTCCAGCACCTCCCGGATTGTGGGAAGCTGTGGCAGTCCACCCGGTGCGGGCCAAATAGGGTTCCTTCGTTGTGAAGGAAACCGGCTGACTCAAGGGTGAGACATTACCGGCAGCATCCACTGCCGCTACCTGGAAGGTATAACCGGTCCCCGGAACAAGCCCCTCCACCTTATGGGATGTCTCTGTAATCAAAGGGCTGCCATTAGGCTCTGTCCCGTTGAATATCCGGTAACCCGCCACCTGCCCGTTATCTGTCGCCGGCAGCCAGCTCAAAAGGGCGGAGGTTTCCGTAATTTGTGATGCGGCAAGGCTGCCGGGGACCGTAGGCGGTTCATTGTCCGTCCGGTACAGGTTAATTTCCCCGATGGACCAAGGGGCTGCATCGGTTCCGGTCTGGACAATCCGCATATAAGAAGCAGCTGTGTACGGGAACGAGATTACCGTGACCGGCGATCCGCCACCTTCCGCAATCGGGCTGCCCCAACTCTCTCCATCTCCTGACACATAAAGCTTGTAGCTCCTCGGATATCCTCCGGGTTGCTCCCCCGTCTCCAGTACCACTTGATTAAAGCTTAGCTCCCCGCCCAGCTGCAGCTGGTAATATTGTCCATAGGTCTGCCCGGTGACGGTGCTCCACTCGGTGCTCCTCTGCCCATCCAGTGATAAAGCGGCATTGGCAGAATGAGTTGAAGCCGAGGCGGTCCACCCGCTACGGGAAAGCGGGGCAGCCATGGTTTTGGCCGTTGCCGCCTGACTGTCCGGAGAGACGTTCCCGGCAGTGTCTCTGGCTCTGACAGTAAAGCTGTAAACCGTTGACGGCATCAAGCCTGCAGCAGTATAAGCTGCTTCAGCGACATTTGCAGCATTAAGCTTAATGCCGTTGGCATAGATATCATAGCCGTTTACGGCCAGATTGTCCGTGGACGGCACCCAGGTCAGCAAGGCAGAGGAAGAGGTTACCTCCCGAACCTCCACATCTTCCGGGGCTGCCGGTGCCACAGTGTCCTGATTGTACAGGGCCAGATCATGGATGGACCAGTAGCGGGAAATACCGCTGGTCAATGTGATTCTGACATATCTGGCTTTCTGCTCCGAAAAGGTAATTGCCGTTATTGAGCTGCCGTTTCCGGAAGCTACCGGCGCGCTCCATACAGCACCATCCAAGGATACGGTTACCGCATAGCCGCGGGGATAGTCCCCCGAGCTTGCAGCGGCATCCAGCACCAGTTTGTTAAAGGCTGCCATGCGGCCCAAATCCACTTGGTAATACTGGCCCGCCGCCTGATTGGCGCCAGTATCCCAGCGGGTAGAGGCGCTTGTATCAATGGCTCTTCCGGCATTTCCGCCATTGTGGGAGGCAGAAGCGGCCCACCCATTCCGGGGCAAGGCGCCGGGAAGCGTGGCTGCCGTATGCCCGGGGCTGGACGGAGACAGATTCCCTGCCGTATCCACAGCCCTGACGGTGAAAACATAGCTTACCCCCGGATTCAAGCCGGCAGCCGTGTAGGCGGTTCCGGTAACCTCAGTCTCATTCACCTTGACCCCATCGGCATAAACCTCATAGCCGGCAATACTCCCATGGGAAGCTTCCCAAACCAGGTCGATTTCCGTTTCACGTTGGGCCACAGCGGTAAGCTGGGCTGGTGCTGAAGGCAGCGTCCCATCCCCGTCAGGGCGCAGTGTATGGATCCGCACCTCTTCACTGGCAGTTGAAGCGCCTGACGCTCCCACTGCTCTGATCCGGTACGTATAGAGCGAATCCGGGAGAAGACCGTTGTCGGTAAACAAAGTCTGTCCTTGGACAGTGGTACCTGCCGTTTCCCAAACAAAACTTCCGTTAAAACGGCGCTCCACTGTGTAGCCGGAGGCTTCACCACTCCAGGAGAGGCCGATTGACGATGCCGTCCGCAGAACAGCCTGCAGAAGCTGTGGCGCTTGCGGCTTCGGTTCCGGTAATGCCGTCAAGGCGTTCACTGCGGCTGTAATCCCCGCCACATCGTTGGCTATGATGTTCAATACGTCATATTCGCCCACAAAAGGAGAATTCGTATAGGACACAGCCGCCTGCCCCGCTGCCAATCCGGTCCCCTGCTCCGGCAGCAGGAAGCCTCTTGCCTGATCCAGAAGCAGCACATTAGTAGAGCTTGAGCCCATCAGGACCAGATCGGATTCCTCCGTTTTCCATTGGGGATAGGCCAAATATGTTTTGTAATCCTGCAGACTGCTTACCACCCCGCCCGGCTCTGCCAGTCCAAGCGCTGCACTGCGGCCCTTGCCGGCATAAAACTGGACGAGACGGTTGGCTTGCGCCACGATAGCAGGATCGGTGTTCTGGCTTGCCGTCAGCGCAACAGTGACAGGTTTGCCGGTTCGGGCAGTGAAGGCCTGCACCTGCTCCTCCCGGTCAATCCGGACGTCCTCTTCCGGAACGGAAGGCTGAGCTGCCACAGTGATTTGCAAGCTGGCCGACAACCCGCTCAGCTGTTCCTTAACCGTAACCGTATAGCTGCCTGCATCTGTGGCCTTCAACGGCAATTGTGCGTTCAGGCCGGTAGCCGAATAAACGGTAGCCGGACTGCTGCCGTCATTGGGGGCAATTGTCCATTCAAGGGGAATCCCCGTCATCGGATCAGGATTGGCAATAACTGCAGCAGCCTCGTAGAACCCGGATTCTCCAATGTGTAAGGAAATTTCGGGAGCTGTAACCTCGGCGGGAGGCAGCGCATACCACTGGAAGCCATGGGCATTCAAATCAACCAGGGAAGCCTCAGCCTGGGTCACCTTACGCCCCAGACGCACATCATAGATGGGTCTTGAGGTGTTCCAGGATATCTCCCCTGTCTTCCCCACCAAATGCTGCTCATTGCCCGGCTCAGTGCTGTGCTGCTCGTTCAGCACGGTCACATAACCGGTATCCCCCGCCCGGGTGGGCACTGCCCATACGGTGGAGCTGGCGGATACCGCTTCCGGAGCCGCTTTGCCGGCCATAAGACCGCGTAGTATAGAAATATTATCGGCGTTCCTTGACAGCAGCAGCTGGGTTTGATCCGTATTGCTTTGGATGGTATATGCACGGATTTTCAAATCCGAAGCCACGGAAGCCACAGGCGACACAGATTCCGTGTCCCGGATAATCGTTCCGCCCTGCTCCACAAAAGCAGCCAGCTCCGCTGTAATGCCGTCGTACCAATGCCAGCTGTCGTCATACTGGTTCAGCCCGGTCAGCAGAATTGTCTTCACCGAGGAGGGCAAGCCCCGCTTCAGCTCCTCCGGTGTTATCACTTTGGAGGGCCATCCGGCAGCATGGGTCATTAACAGAGCTTCTGTCACCTTCCCCTCGTGAGAGGCATTCAACAGCCCTTGCTCGGTAGGCGCAGCACCGGCGTTATCCGGCGCATAACCCGCACGCAGGAGAGCCTGCTCATTCACATAGAGAATGCCGATTGGAGGCTCCGGCTCGGTCATGGCATAGGCTCCGCCGTACTTATGGATCCACTGGTACAGCTCCTTCTGCTCTGCAATCATCTGGGGCTTCGCCAGGCTGCCCCTGTCATTAGGCAGAGAATTGGTGCCGATGGACTGAATCCCCCGGGTCAGCGTCATCGCGTAGGTTTTTTCCCGGTCTGTTTTGCCGTAGAACAAGGAGAAATCATCCTGCAGCGCCCAGGTGGGCTTCAGCGGATTATAGCTCTTCAGCCGGTCCAGCAGCGCCACCTGATGAAGCGGCTTGGAGGAGTCCAGCTCATTCCAGTCATAGGCGCTTTGCACAGGGATTTCCTCATGCATTTCCTTGCCTGGGATGGTGGCCCAGTTCCAGCCGCCCCGGGCTCCCACGCCGGGTGAGCTGCCGAAGGAGCCGGTGGTCATGACCATTCCGGGATCAACGGCCTGCACCGCTTGGGCAAAATATCCGTAATTCCGGTAGGTTTCGTTGTATCTGGCGATATAATCGGTAAATTCCTTGGTGGTACCGGCAAATTGCTCATGGGTCTTAGGGCTGTATGAGCCTTGGAGACTGGGAGCAATAGGCGTGATGAGGGATTGGCCCGCCAGGGTCTGGAATTGCTCGTATGCCCTTCCCCACGGCCGGTTGGGGTGGGGCGGAGCCCAATCCCAATACTGGGCATAACCCGCATTGTCCGCGCCGATGCTGACGCCGGCCAAATTGGGATAGATGCCCAGACGCTGCAGTCCCAGCTGCAGAATCCGGTACAGCGGCTGATGGAAATCCGGTAAATAAGTAGTATAGAAGGATAGGTTTTGGCTGCGCAAATCAAAATAATTCAAGTCCGTCATAGGAATCAGCCCAAACTGCACACCCCGGTCAGCCAGCTCCTTGGCTACCTTGTCGTGGTTATTGGACTCCGGCGAATTGGTGCTGAAGCTGGCATATTCAAATACTCTGTCATAGCCGGTATCCGCCACATACCCGGCATAATCCGCCGGAGAGCCGATGTTCTGGTAGCTGGCGGCATTCTCCGGATGCTCGGAGTGGAAGAAGCCGCCGGCGCTCATGCCGTGGGGCAAGTAGATGAAGTTGACTCCAACCGGCGACCGAGGCACCTCAATCCCCAGCCGGCTTTGCAGGGAGGATGAAGAGGCTGTGTAAGACGGAGTAGCCGGTTTGGCCGCAGATAGAGCTG
>JAQSYT010000291.1 GCA_029256065.1 Paenibacillaceae bacterium | reverse complement strand
CCGTATACACAAAGCTCCAGGCGGGCATTCTCCGGCATAGCCACCACACAGCGGGCATCCACAAACAGCGGCTCCCGCTCATCCAGTTCAATTTCATACAAGGGACCGTAAGTGAGAATGCCTACCAGCCCCTCCCCGGACAGCTTCATTTTCATCCAGTCGCGGGTCACAATCATTTTCTTCAATTGCAGGACCTTATGCTCCATATGTATACCGGGTGTATAGAAAAACAGATTGCGGAATTCAAACAGCAGATCGCTTTTGCCTTCAATGGGCAAGGTTTTCAAATAAAAACCATGGGGAAGCGCCGTCAAAAATTCACAAGGGCCGGTGATGTCCGCCTGCAGCAGCTTCCGTTTGCGGTACATGCCCTTCAAGGTCATGAACCGGTCTGCTCTGCCTTGGGGTGCTCCCCGGTACGCGATAATCTGGCCGGGGTACAGCAGTGATACCTGCTCGCCCGCATCCAGATTGAAGCGCTCAACCCGCCCGTTCTCCGCATCTCCCGGATTATGATGGCCGATGTGCATGGCTTTCGCCTCCGTTTGTTTGGATCCTTCTATTATAAACAAACCCGGGTCAAAACGCCCATATTAGCGTTTCACCCGGGCGCGCATGACATACCGGGCCACACGGCTGATGCCGAAATAACCGGCAACCAGCAGCACTCCCGTCCAGATCAGGCGTTTAATCCGCTCCGCTTGCCTGGCACGGGCCTCCTCCGAATGCTTAAGCTCCTCCAGAGTGACGGCCAGCTGCCGGTTTTGCTCCGCCAGAGCCGCATTGTCGGTTAGAAGCTGCTCCTGGGTTTTGCGGTAATCCTCCGTCAGCTTCTGGGCCTCCAGGGCTTGGCGGCGGGTTTCCTCAAGCTGCTCCACAGTGGCGTTATAGCCCGATTTCATTTCATTATATTGCTCCTTCAGCTTGTCCACTTCACCGGGGACCTGGAACACATCGCGGACCCGGTCAACCCAGCCTGCATAGGCGGACGGGGGTTGCGCCCCCCACAGCAGCACACATGCCGCTGCCGCGACGCCCGCGGCCCGCAGCCGGGGCAAGCGGAAAATTTTGCTCACGGGCTTCCCTCCTCGGCGCCTCAGCTGCTCTACGCAGTCCGAAGGTGTATTTTGTCGCTACATGTAGTATACGCGTGTTGGGCTGGAAAGGTTTCCGGGAGGAATGCTGCCTGCCGCTTTGGAAATTTGCGCTTTTTGTATTAGTATGAGTATACGATACTACAACAGCAAGGAGCTACACATCATTATGCCTCATACATTGCCCGATGATTTTATCCGCCAGATGTCCGGCCAGCTTGGCAGTGAGCTGGAGCCGTTTCTGGCCAGCTACGAAGCCCCGCGGACGTACGGAATCCGGCTTCAGCCGCACAAGGTGCAGGCCGGCAGCCCGTTATGGGAAGAGCTAGCCGCATTATTCGGTCTGGAGCCAATCCCCTGGTGCCCCACCGGCTACTATTACAAGGAAGAGACCCGTCCGGGCAAACACCCCTACCATGCCGCAGGGCTGTATTATCTGCAGGAGCCCAGCGCCATGTCCTCAGCGGAGCTGCTTGCCCCTCTGCCGGGAGAGACGGTGCTGGATATGGCTGCCGCACCTGGCGGAAAATCCACCCAGCTCTCCGCCATGATCGGCCCTCAGGGATTGCTGGTCGCAAACGAAATCCACCCTGCCAGGGCGCAGATTCTCGCCGAAAATATCGAGCGGATGGGCGCCGCCAATACTATTGTGGTCCAGTCACCGCCGGACCGCTTGGCGGAGCGCTTCCCCTGCTTCTTCGACAAGATCATGCTGGATGCCCCCTGCTCCGGAGAGGGTATGTTCCGCAAGGATGAGGCGGCCCAGGCAGAGTGGTCCCTTGAACATGTGGCCATGTGCGCCGCCAGACAGCTGGACATTTTCCGCCATGCCTTAACCATGCTCAAACCCGGAGGCACCATCGCTTACTCCACCTGCACCTTCAACCGCAAGGAAAATGAAGAGCTGGTAGAGGCCGTACTGCGGGAATATCCGGCGCTGACCGTGCTTCGGACAGAGCGGCTTTGGCCCCATAAGGTCAGGGGGGAGGGCCATTTTGTCGCTGTGCTCCAACTGGCCGGAGAGGAAGCCGAGGAGCCGCCTCAGCCCCAGCAGCAGAGCCGCAAATCCGGCAAGACAGGGCGCCAGGACAAGGCGGCCTCCCTGCCGGCCCAGACTGCAGAGGCATGGAGGCTGTTCCAGGAATTCGCGGACGGTACCTTCGCTGCCAAGGAACTGCTGCCGCCAGGGGAACCCTTACTATTTGGAGAGCAGCTGTACTGGCTCCCCTCCGGACGGGAGGGCCGCTTCCGCAGCAGCCTGCTCACAGGGCTTAAGTCTCCGCGGCCCGGCCTGCACCTGGCCGCTATCCGCAAAAAACGGGTAGAGCCCGCCCATGCTCTGGCTCTGGCCATGCCGGCAGACGCCTTCCGGCGGACGGTAAGCTTTCCCGTTTCCTCGCCGGAGGCGGCTGCTTACCTGCGCGGAGAGGTTCTGGACACACCATCCGGCTTAGCAGACGGATGGGTTCCGGTCTGTGCCGGCTGCCAACCTTTGGGTTGGGCCAAGAGTGCCGCCGGACAGCTCAAAAACCATTATCCCAAAGGACTCCGCTCCAGATAAACGCAGGAGTAGTCCGGTAAAATTAGAGGTGTCTTTAAGCCCGCTTAAGCATCTATTATGTCTTTACCCTTTCACTCCACTGTCAACCAAATTCAGGCAGCGGAAGACAGGTTTCCATAATTTATGCGTTGTTCCTGGACATTGCCCCCTTTATACTGGGTCTACCGACGAGAAACCAGTCCAACAAGGGAGGAATCGGACATGAACAAACGACTTCAGCAGACTGCCCTTGGCGTTGCCTTGCTTTTCGGCGCCCTGGCTCCGGCCCATGCTTTTGCCGCTACCGAATCCGTCTCTGCCGTGGCTGCTGTTCCATCCAAAACCTCTGCTGCCGATAGGATTATCGCCTCCGGCACCAAGTATCTGGGCACTCCTTATCAGTATGGCGCAGATGCATCCCAAACCGGCACCTTCGACTGCTCCTCCTTCACCTTCCGGGCATTCATCGAAAACGGGATTAATCTGCCGCGGACAGCCGATGACCAAATGAAGGAAGGCACCGCCGTAACCATGGCCACAGCTAAGCCGGGCGACCTGCTGTTCTTCCGCGATAATACCTATCCGGACAAAGCGGGCCATGTGGGCATTTATGTGGGTAATAATCAGATGCTGCACGCTTCCGGCAGCAAGGGCGTCACTATTACGCCCCTTTCTACGCCGTATTGGCAAACCCGATTTATGGCCGTCAAAAGGGTTATCCCTCTCACGTACACAATACAAAGCGGTGATACCATGTGGAAAATCAGCCAGTCCACAGGCATTTCCTTAAATAGTCTGCGGACATGGAACTGGAAATCTGTGAAAGGCGACGCCTTGGTAACGGGAGCACAAATTTATATTTCCGAGCCTGACCTGCTCATGGGCAACCCCGGAGCTGAAATCCCCCATTATACGGTTCAAAGCGGAGATACCCTGTGGGGCATCAGCCAGAAGCTGTCTGTGACCGTGGATAAACTCAAAAGCTGGAACAGCCTGGTGTCGGACGATATTGTGCCGGGCCAGACTCTTAAGCTGAACTTATAACTCCATCCATTCCTATAAAAACGCAAAAGCCGCAGACCGTTTCCGGAAGGAAGCAGCTGCGGCTTTTTTTTATGAGAATGCGGCATCAGCCGCCGCCCTTCTTAATGGAAAGGCTCGTTCTCGAACACCACTTCGTCAATCGGCTTATTCCGGGCCAGCATAGTAAAGCTGATCCGGTTGTAGTCCTTCTCCTTGTCCAGTTCATGCATGATTAAGGCGGCGATCCGCTCCCGCTCACCGGTTTGGACGGCAGAATCGCGGAAATCAATAAATCCGGACAGCTGCTTGCGGCTGATGTCCACTGTAGCAGTGCCCATGGGATGTGCCCTGAAGCGGTCGTAAATTTCGTACGTCAGCATATCCTGGTCATCCCGGGCCAGAATGACCCGGTAGTCCTGATCGGCGCTTTCACTGGCATCGTGACTGCCTGAACCTGTGAAATCCCTGCTGCCGGCAAAATCATCATGGGCGTAATCCATTGTTTCCAAAATGGATCCCTCGTACCGGTGATTAAGCCGGAACCCGTCCAGCACCCGCTCCTCCAGCTCATCTGCGATGTGGTCAGCCAAGGTATCCATTTCCTCTGCTTCCGGATTGAACATCCAATGCACATCTGCCACCAGTCCCCCGCCGGTCTGGCGGATAATCAGCTCCGCTACCCATTCCCGGCCTTCATCATAAACATGGTACTCCGAATGGCTTGAGCCTGTCCGGGTGGGGACAAGCTCATAAAGCCCCGTTTCCCCGTCCGTCTCCTCCTCATCGGCATAGCCCATTTCCTCCTGGTCCATACCGAAGGATTCCCGATCGTAGATATCCCAGTCACCCAGCGCATCCTCGTCATCAGACACCCAGATCACTTCCGGCTCATCCTCATACAATTGCCCGGGATCATCCGTTTCCCTCTGCCAGGAATCTGCAGACAGAATATGATGGTAGCTGCCCAAGGTGACCACCGCTTCATAGTCCTCCACACCCAGAGCCTCAGCCAATTCCCGGATATGCCTGTCCACGAAGAGGTTGACCTGCTCCGCTTCCCTTCCATCCAGATTTTCCGCCTCCAGCTGCACGGCGCCGGAAAGCCTGTCCCCCTCCCGGTAGACCAGCATCAGTGTCCCGGCAAAACGGCCATTCACTACAATATCGCTAACTTCACCGCCCGCCGTTTTCAGATCCGGCCTGAGCACCACTTCCGCCATGGATCATCGCCTCCAGCTCGTTATCGGTATTCCTCCATTAAGAATGCCTACCGCGCCCAATTTCTATTCACCCGGGCAAATGTCTACGACCATAGGGTTCCTGCCGCATATGATACATCAGACCGACAGACATCCGGGAAAAAGAAAAACAATTCCCTGCCAAGACGGCACAGTGATCGCATACACTCGCAAAACCGTCGGTACATTACCCTACAGGAGGAATCATCATGAGCGCAGTAGGTGGCGGCTTCACAACTACAGGTGTTATCCTGGTTCTTTTCATTCTTCTGGTCATCGTCTCCCGTCCGTTCATCTACTAATCCGGTCGGATTAACACAGATGATCCCTTACGGGGTGTCTGAGCGGACGAGATGATCCTACCCTATCTAAGCCGTCTGCGCAGCGCCAAAAAAGAACGCCTTCCTTATAGGAATGGCGTTCTTTTTGGGTCGCCATGCAAGCGCTGCCGGAGCCCCTACCGGAGCCCAAGCACATAGTGCTCCAAAATCCCGCGCACAGCTTCCTCATTATTGGAGACCGTCACCAGATCGGCAGCTTCCTTCACCTTGTCAGGGGAATTGGCCACGGCCACCCCCAAACCGGCAAATTCCAGCATGGCAATATCATTGTAATAATTGCCCACCGCCAGCACCTGCTCCCGGGGAACGGCCAGACTTTCCGCCAATTTTCTCAAGGCATTTCCCTTGGTGGCTTCAGGATGCATCACATCCACGAAGAAATCACCGCTGCGGATAGGCGACATTTCACAGCCGATCTGCGGCCATTCCGCCTCCAGCCGGTCCATTTGCTCCATGGTGCCGAACATGGTGAATTTCTGTACAGGCTCCTGCAGCAAAACCACATCCTCTACACGGTTGGGACGGATGCCGTATTTCACATACATGTCCTGCTCCCGTGGGGTAATCCGGTCGATGTACATTTCGAATGCTGTATTGGCGTCATAATGGATGCCGGTTTCGCGGCAATAGTCCACCAGTCCCGCCAAATCATGCATGTGATAAGCAAAGCTGTGAATCAGGCGCTTGTCCAGAGACATGACCGTAGCGGCGCCATTGTGGGCGATAAGCACACCCTGGAAACCAAGCTCATCCATCAGATAGATGGAATTGCTGGGGCCTCTCCCGGTACACAGCACAATCGTGGCTCCGGCTTCATGGGCCAGGCGGACGGCCTTCTTGGTTCCATCGGTTAGCTGATGCTCATCATTCAACAGGGTGCCGTCTACGTCAAGGGCAATCAAGCGGTAAGGCTGATCCATCTCTCGCATCTCTCCTCCTGTGGGATGTATGCCTTCCAGACACCTTCCCTTTTTCTGAAAATGGGGACAATATCTCTATTCCGGCCTCAAGGCTGTAAGCTCTTCCTCGGTCAGCTCCCGATAGGCACCCAGAGCTAAGGTGTGATCCAGCGAGAGAGAGCCCATGCTGATCCGCTTCAGATAAACCACCTTTTTGCCCACGGCCTCAAACATGCGCTTCACTTGATGGAACTTTCCCTCCATAATGGTGAGCTCGATCCGCGCCTCTGTCCCCTTGGCTGCATCACCAGGCTCCAGAATGCTCAAGTGGGCGGGCAGAGTTTCATATCCGTCATCCAGGCGGACGCCTGCTCGGAATGCCGCGGCATCGTCTTCGCCTACAGGACCGCCGGATACGCGGGCAAAGTAGGTTTTGGGCACATGCTTTTTGGGCGAGAGCAGCTCATGGGCCAGCTTGCCGTCATTGGTCAGCAGCAGCAGCCCTTCCGTATCCTTATCCAATCTTCCCACTGGAAACAGGTCAAAATGGCCGTATTCCCCGCCGATAAGATCCAGAACGGTAGGATCACGGGTATCCTCCGTTGCCGAGATATAGCCCGGAGGTTTATGAAGCATCAGGTACACGAATTCACGGTAGACCACCTTTTCTCC
>JAQSYT010000290.1 GCA_029256065.1 Paenibacillaceae bacterium | reverse complement strand
AGTGCTGACGCCGCCTGCTGAGAAGTGGAATCATCTGCAGAAGGAAATTGAAATCTCCATGGATGACAGCGGAGAAGTAACCGTTCTTCACCGGATTGCCAATACTGGAGCTTGGACCGTGGAGCTGGCGCCTTGGGCGCTTTCTGTGATGGCCAAGGGAGGCACGGCTGTGATTCCCCAGGTGAAACGGGAAACCGGTCTGCTGGGCAACCGGATTCTGGCCTTGTGGCCTTACAGCCGGATGAATGACCCCCGTGTCACTTGGGGAGAGGACTATATCCTGATCCGTCAGGCAGACGGTCCGACGCCGTTCAAGGTAGGGACCAACAACGAAAATGGTTGGGCCGCATATTACAATGAAGGCAATCTGTTTGTGAAGTATTACAAGCATCAGCCAGAGGCAACCTATCCTGATTATGGTGTTTCGTTCGAGGCTTATGTGAATGACCACTTCCTGGAATTGGAGAGCCTGGGCCCGCTGGTTCAGCTTGCTCCCGGACAAACCACCGCTCATGCGGAAACCTGGAACCTGTTCCGCACTGTAGAGCTTCCCCTGAGCGAAGAGTCTCAATTGAACCGGGAAATGAAGCATTTCCTCAAAGGTTAGGCATCTTATGATTACCACAGTTACCTTAAACGCCACTATGGATAAAACCTGCTTTGTAGGGGACCTGCGCATCGGCATGGTGAACCGTGTTCCCGACATGCGCTGTTTTCCCGGCGGCAAAGGCATCAACGCAGCACGGGTAGCCCATGATTTGGGCTGCCCTGTTCTGACGACTGGATTTGTCGCCGGTTTTAACGGCTCATTCATCGAGACGGAGCTTTCCAGAAGGGGGCTCCTTCACGATTTTGTACGGATTGACGGGGAATCCAGGGTCAGCCTGAATATTATCGACCGTTTCACGGGTAAAGCCACGGAGATTCTGGAGCGTGGCCCTGTGATCGGGGCTGACGATGTGCTGGCGATCCGGGACAAGGTGCGCTCATCGGTTGCTTCCTCTTCGATTTTGGCCATTTGCGGAAGTATGCCGGAGGGGACGCCGGTGAATTTGTATGCCGACTTTATAGAAATGGCCCATCAGGAGGGCGTGATTTCCATTCTTGATGCCAGTGGTGAGGCCCTATTGGCGGGAATTGAGGCGCGTCCAACCTGCGTGAAGCCCAATGAGGATGAGCTGGCTGTTGTTCTCGGCAAGAAGCCTGAACAGGACGAGGATGTGTATGAAGCGGTCCAACGTCTTCTGGATAAAGGGATTTCTTGCGTGGCGGCAACTCTTGGTGACCGCGGCGCTGTAGTGGGGATGGATGACCGGCTGTTCCGGGTGGTTGTTCCAACTATTCAGGCAGTCAATGTAGTGGGCTGCGGGGATGCATTTGTCGGCGCCATGTGCGCAGGGTATTACAAGAGAGCGCCGCTAGAGGAGATTATCCGCATGGCTGCTGCTACAGGGGCGGCCAATGCGTTGACCGAAGAAGCCGGCGGTGTCAATCTGAATGATATGAGGGCGCTGTTGGGGGAAATCAGGATCGAACCCTTATCCTAGGGCGTGTTTTCATAAGCATTTTCAATCACCTCTTTTGCTGTGCCCAAAAGAGTGGTAATATAGAAAGGTCAGAACTGAGGAATTTGCTTCATTCCGATTTACCAAAAGGGGGATTCGCGTTTTGCTTAAGAGAACCTTGATCGGCATCATCCGCAGTCATGAGCTGACTGGAGAGAAGGCCAAGGACCCGGCTTTGAAAACCAAGCATTATAGGCTGCCGAAGGCCAAGGCCTGGGATGAAGTCGTATCGACTCTAAAGAAACTGAACGGGTATAAGCTTCTTCATGAGGTTCCCAATGTGGGCGAAATTGTATTGGAGCGCAGAACCATTACTGGCCGGACACAAGATATTACGCTGACTGTTTTCGATTTAGGGCCGGCTAAATCAGCAGTAGACATTTATTCCGCTTCCCGCGGCTCAATGGGAGATCTCGGCTCCAATTATCGCACAATTCTGGAAATTTACAGGGAGCTCGACCGGAAGCTGGCTCCATACAAAATATAAAGCGGATACAGCAGCTTGTTCCACAATAAAAACAGCGGAAGAATTGAGATTCCCCCGCTGTTTTTCTGTGTCCTGATATGAAGTTTTGCTCTGTGGCAAGGTTAGATGAGCTTGCGGACCGCTTCTACTGCTGCGTCGTAGTTAGGGTGGTTGGTCATTTCGTCCAGGTACTCCACGTATTGTACATTATCGTTGGCATCGATGATGAAGATGGAGCGCATGAGCAGGTGGAATTCCTCGATCAGCACGCCGTAGGCTTTGCCGAAGGAGAGGTGCTTGTAGTCCGAGAGGGTAATGACATTCTCGATGCCGGCAGCGCCGCACCAGCGGGCTTGAGCGAAGGGAAGGTCTACACTGACGGTCAGAACCACTACTTGGTCACCCAGCTTCACTGCTTCTTCGTTGAAGCGGCGTGTTTGCGCGTCGCACACACCTGTATCAAGAGAGGGAACAACACTGATAAGCTTGATTTTGCCCGCATAGTCCTTAAGGGAAACTTCGGTAACCAGATCCTTGTTCAATGTGAAGTCCGGAGCCTTGTCGCCAACCTTCACATGATTGCCTGCAAGAGTAAGGGGATTTCCTTTAAAAGTAGCCTGTGCCATAAGTTTGTTCCTCCTGTATCATTACAATGTTTTTTTCATTATAATATGGTTAGGTGAACTTGTCCAATTTAGAAATGATAAATGTCACAGTTCGACAAAAACTTTTTTTGGAAGGATCGCTGCCGTGGAGCTTCGACAACTGCACTACTTTATCAAGGTTGCGCAAAAGCAGCATGTTACCCAAGCTTCCGAGGAGCTTCATGTGGCCCAATCGGCCGTCAGCCGTCAAATTCACCAGCTGGAGCAGGAGCTGGGGGTATCCTTGTTTGTGCAGAAGGGACGTAATCTGCAATTGACCCCGGTAGGCAAGCTTTTCCTGGATCGGGTGGAAAATATATTTACGGACCTGGACCGGGCAGTCCGGGAGGTCCGGGAGTTTCTTGATCCGGAGCTGGGAGAGGTGCGGATCGGCTTTCCCCACAGTATGGGCATCAGCCTGCTGCCTACGGTGGTGGCCAAGTTCCGCAAGGAGCACCCGGGCGTAAAATTCCGTTTGCGGCAGGGGACGTATTCCAGCCTGCTGCGGGATTTAATCAGCGGGGAAATTGATCTGTCCTTTGTGTCGCCTTTCCCTGAGTCCCATGATCTGGTCACCGGGGAGCTGCTGCTTACGGAGGAACTGTATGCTGTTGTGCCGGTGAGCCATCCGTTGGCAGACCGGGATGAGATCCGGCTGGATGAGCTGAGCGGCGATCCCTTTGTTATGTTCAGCGAGGCGTATTCGCTGCGGTCCATTGTCCTGGACGGCTGCCGGGCTGCGGGATTTGTGCCGCAGATCGGCTTCGAGGGCGAAGAGACGGACACGATCCGCGGACTGGTGGCCGCCGGGTTGGGCGTGGGTCTCCTGCCGGAGATGGCGCTGACGGAGATTAGCCCGCTGGAGCCGGCCAAGATCCGGATCAGCGAGCCCAAGGTAACCCGTACCATGGGCCTGGTCCGGCGCAAGGAAGAAAAGCTGACACCGGTGGCCGAGCTCTTCCGCAGCTTTTTAATCGACTATTTTAAGCTGGTGTGAGGTTGGTTGACTGATCAAGGGGCGGCTTAGGGTTAGAGGGCTGTGGCAAAATTTAGCGGTTTGGGTGATTTATCCTTTGGTAGAGGTGGGCGGTTGGCTGAATAGCGGAAGGTGATGTTCCGTTATTGGAGTAACCTTATGGGGTTTGAACCAATAACGGAAGGGGAGTTTCCGCTATTGATCTCCAGAGGGGTTAAAAAGCCACGGCTGGCCCTAAATAGCGGAAACTTAGGTGCCGTTATCACCGGATTATTGCTCTTTTTACCGGAATAGCGGAAACCTAGGTTCCGCTATTGGTCAAAGGTTCATGAACTGGTTCTCTATGCGGTTGCGAGACTCATGTATTCGCGGTATGATGGAAATGTAAACCAACCTAATAAGTCGTGAAGCACACGCCGCTGGTCTCCTTTTTAAAGGGGATGCAGCGGCTTTAATTTTGTTCAAAGGAGGGGCAGAAATGGCATATCTGGAGGCATATGAAGCATTTATCAACAAACATAAAAAAAGTAGGACAGGGGAAGATCGGCGTCGTCTGGAAGAAGGGCATGGCCACGCTGAAAGAATGTTTCTGGAGCAGGTATGGTGGCCGGCTATAGGACATTTTGAAGATCTAATCCCGGAGTACCAGGTGACGGATTATAAGGGTGGCACCCGTTATCTTGACTTTGCCTGGGTACGCAGCCCGTATCGGATTTGTATCGAAATTGACGGTTACGGACCCCATCAGCGGGATGTGGGCAGGTGGCAGTATGCTGATCATTTACAGCGGCAAAACGATCTGGTTTTGGACGGCTGGATAATAATTCGATTCTCATATGATGATGTAAAAGAGAGACCTAGGTTATGTGAGCGAACGTTGCAGCAGGTGCAGGGGAAGTGGTTCGGAGGTTATGACCAGAAGTATCATCTGGTTGATATGGAGAGATTTATTTTACATATGGCTATCGTGCAAGAAGAGCTTATTCCAGCTGCTGTGGTTGAAGAATTAGGTGTGAGCGAAAAGACGGCGAGGAAATGGTTGAGGTCGTTGGTTGAGAAAGGGTTGCTCGTTCCAATCTCAGGGAATTTACGGTTGCGTAAGTATAAAGTCAACGCTGATGAAAGGTTGTCGAAGTATTTGAAGTAGGAAACAGTATGAATAACGGAAGCGATATTCCGTTAAGGCAAGATTCTTCAAGAAAAATGAGCAATAACGGAAGGGGATTTCCGTTATTGCGTCAATCCACCATATCCAAACTAATAAAAAAGGGCATTAACGGAAGAACGCTTCCGTTAATGCCCTTTCTGTACGGTTCAGAGGAGAAATAACGGAAATTCGATTCCGTTATTTTCTCCCCAGCCAACTTGCCGCCCATCAATCGTCCGAGCGGTTGAAGATCCAGATGTACTCCAGCAGCTGCAGGATACTCATGATGGCTGCGGCCACATAGGTTAATGCCGCCGCATTGAGGACCTTGGCAGTGAAGCCTTCCTCGTCGTTGCGGATGAAGCCCAGCGCGACCATGTTGTCTCTGGCACGGGCGGAGGCGTTGAACTCCACCGGCAGCGTAATCACTTGGAACAGCACCGCGGCGCTGAAGAGGATGATGCCCAGGAGAATCAGGCCGCTGAACTTAAAGAGGAAGCCTCCGATAAACAGGAACGGCGCAATACCGCTGGCGAAGTTGACTATTGGGAACATCCGGTGGCGCGCTACCAGCATGGGGTAACGGACCTTGTCCTGGATGGCGTGGCCCACTTCGTGGCAGGCGACGCTGACGGAGGAAATGGAGTTTCCGTAGTATACAGCCTCGGAAAGGCGCACCGTCTTGGCAATGGGATCGTAATGGTCGGACAACTGGCCGGGCACCGCCTCAATGGGGATGTTGTACAAGCCGGCGTCATCGAGCATCCGTCTTGCCGCCTCGTAGCCGGTCAATCCCGTACTGACGGGGACCTGGCTGAACCGGGTGAATGTGCCTTTGACTCGGAATTGCGCCCATATGCTGAGGCCAAAAGCCAGCAATATGAGTGGCGTCCATGGGGTAAACAGCATCTTGCCTCACTCCTTTGTTTGTTTTTGCCTGTAAATTCGGTAAGCCAATTTAGAAGGGATCCTTGCCGAAGAGGATCAGCAAGGCCTCCAAGCAGGCGATTCCGGCAGGTGTAATCAGTTTGAAGACGTTCTTGGCCTGGTTGGGCTTCAGCTGCTCCAGGATCGGCTCGATTTCCTTGACTTCCTTTAGAAGCTGCTGCATATGAAGCTGGAGATCCGTAAATTTATCCGCCACGCTAGCTTCTCCGGTAATCCGGTCCAGACGATCCAGGCTTTCCTTGATCTCCTCCAGGGTGAACTTCTCCAGCTTCATCGATTCAATACGCTTCAAACGGTGGATGGTTTCATCATTATAATAGCGGTAGTTATTATCAGCCCGTTTGATGGGATGGATCAATCCCAACTGCGTGTAATAGTCGATGGTTCTCTGACTGACACCGGTCAACTTGGCCAGCTCGCCTACCCGGTAGAGAGTCCGTTCTTCCATTGGGATCACCTCCATCTATTATTGTACACTACAAAAACCGTACAGTAAAACGTTATGCTTTATCTTCAATCTACATTATATATCGGCAAAAAGAAGAGAAAATCTAATTATAAGCAAAAACCTGACATGAATAAAGCTCACATGACTTATTTTTTTAAAGTTCGTGATTTGATGTCAGATTTATACCTTGAGGAATGTTTTGCGCGTCCTAACATATGGTAAATAGTACAATCCATGTACCCTAACATCCCATATGATAAGAAAACACGAATTATTATCAGAATTAGTCCGTTAATTTTTCGTTTTTTTTCAAAAATTGTTGTTGTCAAACGCAACATCCCCGTATATAATGACATTAAGAATTTCATAAGATGTTAAAAAACATGACATTAAAGAGAGGGTGTTGGTAAGTATGGTAAAGAAAATGCTTTATGCAACGGGTATCATGAGCTTATTATTCCCAACCTTGGCTTTTGCGGCAGATGATCCGGTGGCTACTGTGAGCCTCTCGCTGGACAGCTTGTGGGTAATGGTTGCAGCGGTTCTGGTTCTGCTCATGCAAGGGGGATTTATTCTTCTTGAAGTTGGCTCCACCCGCATGAAGAACGCCGGTCACGTAGCCGGCAAAACCATCTTTGCAACAGG
>JAQSYT010000289.1 GCA_029256065.1 Paenibacillaceae bacterium | reverse complement strand
CAAAAAGCTTACCTCACTGTAGCTCTTGCCGACACCACAAACATCTTACCTACCTACTATAACTTGAAGACACAAGAGAAGGCTGTGCAGCTTTCCAATGATGCTGTAAAGTTCGCAGTGCAGAATCCTACCAACTCATTGGATTCGCAAACATATACAGAAAAAGGTGCTATTCTCCAGGACATCATCAAGGATGCCACCTATAAATATATGGTTGGCGATATTGATGCAGCCGGCTTCCAAAAATTGGTAGACAAGTGGAAGAATGACGGCGGTAACAAAATTATTGAAGAGTACAACGCTTCTTATAAAGCAGTCAAGAAATAAGCATTAAGCCGTACAAGAAAAATCCCCGGCGCCTGATCAACCAGGCTACGGGGATTTTTTTCTTAACATGCTATTCAATTCAATCATTTCCTCCAGCAACAATCCACGGCCTTGACATGGTAATTGTTTTCAATTGGTCTTTCGTTCCCGCGTACCCGATGATCACGAGCAACGTTGTCACTTCCGTTACTCCAGGCGTGCCTCACCGTATTTGTACGCATCGCTTACCTTTTCCATTGGAATCGCCTTCTTTCCAAGCAAGAACACCGCTTGCTTTTAAGGATGGATTGCAAAACCATGGGAAGTGCATTCCCCGCATACCTCAGTCTGTTCCCCAAAACGGTGTCACCTCCGCTTTGCCAGTTACAGCTGAAATCCGGTATGCATCGCTTACCTAGATCATTGGGGCTCTCTCCTTTCTTGATTCGATTGCTCGATTGCTTTTCCAAAAAAGTGAGCGGTTCACCTAGGGCCTGTCCTCCAACTGGGTGCCTTCGGTGTACTTTGATTATAACTGAATTTACAGAATATTAAAAATTCTAAAAATTCGAACTATTCGTCTTTAGGAGAAATTATCTCTATCATTCTCCCATATTCTGCTTATGCCTAATAATTCCTCCCGATTTCTAGCTTTGGGGACTGTCAGCTTAAGCCGTTGCAAAACATACGGATATATTGCTTTTCTTGAGGCTGTAATCCCTCCTCCCAAACAAAAGAAGCCAAATCCACATCACGGTCCCGCTTTTTTTCCCGTGGCCACTCCTCCTCGCCTGCCCAGCAGGTATAGAATTCAAAATATTCACCGATTACTGCATTCTCATGGAAAATTTGTCCCAGCAGGCGACAGCACTTCCTTGTGGAGAGGAAATTCTCCGCTGCCTCTTCCGGCAAATTGTGCGGGATCTCTAAACCGCCGCCTTGCGGGATCAGCTCATACACATATGGCTGCCTAAAATGTGTGCGTATGCTTACGCGGTATTGACTCAGCTCCCGGATCACAATCCCCGCCGCGTCTTCTTCAGTCTCAAACACCTGTATAAGCCGGTCATTCATATAAGACAAATCAACAATATCACTGATGGGAACCATACCGGACCGCCTTGATTCCTCCTTCTTCTGCTGATGCTCCGGCGTGGCCGCTACCTCTCCGTAGCGCTTCATGGTAAATTTCAATCCTCTTTCCCCGCAGGGCAGCGGCACCGGGGATCCAATATAATAAAATCGGCTCATAAGTCCTCCATTTTCCTGTTTTTCATCATTCTGGCTTGGTGATTATATCATACTGCAACCTGTTACAAAACCCCGTAGCTACGGTTAATAGAGTGCATGGGGCAGCAGTTTGCCTACTGATTTTTCTCCATCCGGAGGGTTGCATATGGAATATCTTCAAATACTCACCAAGCTGGCTGCTGGTTTTCTCGGTTTATGGGCGATGACCCGCATCCTCGGCAAGAAAGAAATGTCCGCACTCACCCCCTTTGATTTTGTGTCCGCCGTCATATTGGGAGATCTGGTGGGAGATACAATCTATGATGAGAGCATTGACTTTCTGCAATTGCTTGCGGCTCTTACGGGATGGACAATCCTGTCCATCTGCTTTGATAAGCTGACCCAATATGTGAAAGTCCTCCGCAAGCCCTTGGAGGGAAAGCCGGACCTCTTAATTTGCGATGGAAAAATCAATGTGAAGGTGCTGTACCGCAATAACCTGGACTATAGCCAGCTTAGGACCATGCTCCGCAGCAAGGATATTTTTTCCCTTAACGAGGTGGCCTTTGCCATCTATGAAACCAACGGGACGTTAAGTGTGATGCGAAAATCCGCCTACGAGACCATTACTAGGAAAGACTTGAAGCTTTCAGCTGAACCGGCGGTTTTGCCGCGGGGACTGATGGAGGATGGGGAAGTTTGCCATGAGGAGCTGGAGGGGGCAGGACTTAGTGAGGATTGGCTTCATTCAAAACTGGAGAAGCAGGGGATTACCGACAGCAAGTCTGTAGCTTATGCCGAATTAACAGCCGGCGGGGAGCTTCATATTTTGAAACGGATGCAATAAAGGAGGGAGCTCTGCAGCGGCTAAGAAGCCTTGCTGTTGCAGACCTCCCTCCTTCTTGTGTCAACAGACCGGTGCAAGATTCGTTTCACATAGGGCTAACTAAGGGAATAAACCGTCTGCTGAATAATTCCAGCTCCGCAAACGGAATCATATAAAGCATGAGCCCGTCCTTTTCCTCCATCACGGCTCCAGGCAGTGAGGAGAAGCGGGTGATAAGCCGCTTGAAATTTTTGTGACGCTCCGAAACCCAGAACTGGATGGTGGTCACCTCCGGGTTCCCCGCGCGGATTTCACGCAGCAGCGCTCTTAAGCCGCGCATAAACATCATTGGAGTCCGGTATTCCCTGAGGAGATACACCACCTCAATCTGGCAGATTTCCCGGTCCTTATGGTCCTTGGCCGAGGTTCCATAGACAAACCCGGCCGCCCCCACAACCGTATAAGGCTCCTCCAGATAGGCCAGCATCGCTTTTCCCATTGTCAGCGGACTGGCAAAAAAATTGAGCATCATAGCATATGAGTAGGGCAAATTCAGCTCATCATAATTCCGGCTTAAGAATTTTACATAGGCATCAAAGTCTTTATCCAGCTGGCATAATTGGAATTGAACGGCCATCATCCTCACCTCTTCCCCATTGAATTCAGATTTTCATTCAGATTGACAAAAAACATTTTGTTGCCCCGGGCGCCGGGATTTGACATAATAATTGAAATCGGTTCTTTGCCATCGATACGGATAAGAGCGAATTTATGAGGAGGCTGTACGCATGAAAGGCATTATTACCGTACTGGGAAAAGACAAGGTTGGCATAATTGCCAAGGTTTGCACCTACCTGGCTGAACACAACGTCAATATTCTGGACATCTCCCAGACGATTATCCAAGGGTACTTCAATATGATGATGATTGTGGATGTAACTGACCCCACCAAGTCCTTCGAAATGCTGGTAGAGGATCTTCAGGATGTTGGCCGGACTCTGGGTGTGGAGATTAAGCTGCAGCACGAGGACATTTTCAATATTATGCACCGCATCTAATACTCTTTTTAGGAGGACCCCTATGATCTCCCTGGTGGAAGTGCAGGAAACGAACAAAATGATCCGCGAAATGAATCTGGATGTACGCACCATCACCATGGGCATCAGCCTGATGGATTGCGCACATGCGGACTTGAAGATTTTTAACCAGAATATATATGACAAAATCACCCGCGCCGCCGAGAATCTGGTGAAAACCGGCGAGGACCTGGAGCGCCAATTTGGCGTGCCCATCGTAAACAAACGGATCTCTGTCACTCCCATTGCCATCGCTGCCGGCGGCTTGCATACAGATACATACGTGCCTGTTGCGGAAACACTGGACCGGGCAGCCAAGGAAGTTGGCGTTAATTTCATCGGAGGCTTCTCCGCTCTGGTACAAAAGGGCTTCACCAAAGGTGACCGGATTCTCATCGACAGCATCCCTGAGGCGCTCCGTGTAACTGACCGGGTTTGCTCCTCGGTAAATGTTGGCTCCTCCCGCACCGGGATCAACATGGATGCCGTCAAGCTGATGGGCGAGATTATCCTGAAGACTGCCGAGCTGACCCGCGAGCGCGACTCCATCGGCTGTGCCAAGCTGGTGGTATTCTGTAATTCAGTAGACGATAACCCCTTTATGGCCGGTGCCTTCCATGGGGTCGGAGAACAGGAATGCGTCATCAATGTGGGCGTCAGCGGCCCGGGTGTGGTGAAGCGGGCGTTGGAGGAAGTGAAGGGCCAGGATTTCGAAACCCTGTGCGAAACCATCAAACGGACAGCCTTTAAGGTTACACGTGTTGGCCAGCTGGTGGCCCAAGAGGCCTCCAAGCGTTTAGGCATCCCCTTCGGGATTATCGACCTGTCCTTGGCACCCACACCCGAAATCGGCGATTCCATTGCCGAAATCTTTCAGGTCATGGGCTTGGAGGAAGCCGGCGCACCCGGTACAACGGCAGCCTTGGCTATCTTGAACGATAATGTCAAAAAGGGCGGCGTAATGGCCTCCTCCTATGTAGGCGGCTTAAGCGGGGCGTTTATTCCGGTCAGCGAGGACCACGGTATGATCCAGGCTGTTCAGAAAGGTGCGCTCACCCTGGAAAAGCTGGAAGCCATGACCTGTGTCTGCTCCGTAGGCTTGGATATGATCGCCATTCCGGGAAGCACCAGCAAGGAAACCATCTCCGGCATTATCGCCGACGAGTCCGCTATCGGCATGGTGAACAATAAAACCACTGCCGTCCGGCTTATCCCCGTCATCGGCAAGGAAGTAGGCGAAATGGTGGAGTTCGGCGGGTTGCTGGGATATGCCCCTGTAATGCCGGTAAACAGCTTTTCCTGCGCCGCCTTTATCAACCGCGGCGGCCGAATTCCCGCTCCCATTCACAGCTTCAAGAACTAAACCTCATCTGTCTGATGAAGGCCGTCTCCATGAGACGGCCTTTTTTGCTGCCGCTGGACGTTTCAGCCCTCACAGCTTGCGGGAGCGCCAGAGGGAGATAATGAGCCATAACAGCAGGAGCACAGCGATGACAAAGCTGATTTCCAATATAGGCAAATTCCACAGGACAGATTCCGGTGGTGCCAGGGAGGCACCGATGATCAGCCCCACCACAATCAGGCTGAAGGACAGCAGCACAAGACTGAAGGCCAGCTTGTCCGTAAGCTTATCCATACTCCTCAGGAAAGTGCCCAGCTCCGGGATACCCGCCTCAAAACGCAGCTTACCCTTGCGGATAGTGGCCAGCATGCTCCTCATGCTGGAGGGAAATTCGGAGGCAGCCTCCAGAAACTCCGGCAGATCCTCGATGGCTTTTTTGTACAGATTGCGAGGGTCATACCGCTCCATAAACAGCTTTCGCCCGTAGGGCTCCGCCACTTCAAGCACACTAAGCTCGGGATCCAGGGAGACCACCACTCCCTCCAATGTCAAGAGCGACTTGCCAAGCATGGTCATCTCCGAGGGGATCCGGATATGATGGCGGAATGCCAGATTGAACAGGTCATTCACTGCCTCTCCCAGCCTGATCCGGCTTAAGGGCGTAGCATAATACTTCTCCCGCATATCGTCTACATCAGACCGGAGCTGGACCATATCCACCTCATCCGGGATAATGCCCATGCTGGAGACAGCCCGGATAATTCCGCTGGTGCTCTGGTTGCGGAGACTGATAACGAATAAAGCGAATTGCTTGCGCATATCCTGGGACAGCTTGCCAACTGAACCGAAGTCCAGCAGCGCCACCTGCCGGTCCGGCAGCACCAGAATATTCCCGGGATGGGGGTCCCCATGGAAGAAGCCGTCGATCAGAACCTGGTGGACAATAAGATCCGCCAGCTGGCGTGCCAGCGCTTTTTTGTCGACGTTTTCCCGTTCGAGCCGGCCCCTGTCCGACAGAGAAATACCCTCCATAAACTGCATGGTCATGACCCGCCGGGTCGTATAGTCCCAGAACACATCTGGAACCAGCACGTCCTTAAGCTGCCGGCATTGCTGTTGGAATTTCTCAGCCTGACGGGCCTCCGCGGCATAATCCAGCTCTGCCCGGATGGCCTTGGAAATCTCTTCTACCATATCGCGGATATGATAGTTTCTTGCCCACTCCAGCCGGCTTTCCGCCACCCTTGCAAACTCCGCCAGGATATCCAGATCCGTGTCTACGGTACGCTGGATATTGGGACGCTGCACCTTTACCGCAGCGGGGGTGCCGTCCTTAAGCACCGTGCGGTAGACCTGGCCAATAGATGCTGCAGCGATTGGTGTTTCGGGGAATACCATAAACAATTCCCCGATCTCCGCCCCCAGCTCCTCTTCCACAATACGTACGGCATCCGTATAAGAAAACGGCGGCACCTGATCCTGCAGCTGCACCAGCTCCGAAATAATGCTGGCTGGAACCAGATCAGGCCGGGTACTGGCGATTTGCCCCAGCTTCACAAAGGTGGGACCCAGGTCCTCCAGCATCAGCCTGATCCGTTCCCCGACTGTTTTCTTATGGATATCCTTACGCTCGCTCTTCCGTATGAAAGGAATCGCCTCGGGGAAGCCCAGCTCGCTGACCACATAGCCGAAGCCGTTGCGGGCCAGCGCCACTGCGATTTCCCTATACCGGTGCAAGTGACGGAAGCCCTTGCTGACATTCATGAAGGTCCCGCCTCCCTGTAAAGAGTCGGCGTTGTCCGCCGCTAGAGACTGTCACGAAATAAGTATCGCTAATTTGCTGACAAAACTCCCTAAAACCCGGGAGATTTTGTCAGCAAAAGCGGATACTAATTCCCTGACAGCTCCTTATTCCACACTCTCCCCGTCGTCTTGCTTCTCCAGCCTGGCAATAGCCAGCTCCAACACGGCAATTCTGCGCTCCAGGGCCTTCACCTCATCCTGTGAGGCGATCCCCCTGTCCTTCAATATGCTCTGTACCTTGTCATTGATGGTTTGGTCCAT
>JAQSYT010000288.1 GCA_029256065.1 Paenibacillaceae bacterium | reverse complement strand
GGAAGCCTCCCACGCCGAATAGTGGTTCTCCAAATACGCAATGGCCCTTCGTGTATGCTCCACGGGAAAAATCACGTCATGCTCCCCGGCTTCCACAAAAAGCGCCCGCGGTGCCATCAAGCCGGCCAACTCCGGCTGCTCCGCATCAAGTAGAAGACCAGGCAGGTAGTTGTCGATGCAATGATGCATCGCCAGGGTGCTGCCCTGGAAGGTATTGGTCCAGCCGCATAACACGGCGGCCTTCACCCGTTCATCCAGCCCTGCCGTGAAGGCGGTGATAAGCCCTCCACCAGAGAAGCCGAACATGCCCATCCGGGCACTGTCCGCATCTGGTCTTGCCGCCATATAGTCCAACGCCCTCATGGCTTCATACACTCTCATGCCTGCCAAGGTCCGGCCATACATCAACAGTTGGGAAGCCAGAGTACCGCAGGAGCTGTAGTTGGGATTGGCCTTTAGCTCCTCCGCCATCCGCCGGACGCCAAACCCCATAATTTCCGGGATCACCACCAGCATCCCCTTGCGCACCAGCTGCACGGCAAAGCGGTTATGGATGCCCGGCTCCTTCAGCTCCCGGCCTTGTCCATCCAGACCTGCCGCATCCCATTGGCCGTTTCCGTGTCCGTGGCAGGCCAGTACCGCCGGCCATGGTCCCTGCCCCGTTTTCGGGACCAGCACCAGAACCGGAACATGGACAGACTCCATGGTTGTGTAGGCAACCCGCTCCAGGACAAACTCACTGTACTCTGTCCGTTCCACCACCTGTGCCCGGAGTGGATACCCCGATTCCGGGAAGCTGCCCAGAGCAGCCATCAGCCTGCCCCGGAGCCACTCCCGGTATTCCGGCGTTCCGCTTTTCTGCCGGTTTTCCTGCCTCCTGCTATCCGTGTCGGCATACAGCTTCTTCAGAAACGAATCCGTTGTCCAGTCCATATCCCAATGCCTCCTGTGCCTCCCGCAGACAGATGTTAGGCGTTCGCCCACTCGTTCCGCAACGCTCCGCCATCTGTTCCGCTTTCAACCAATTCCACTGCCAAATCTGCTCCGCTGCCTTCCATACCGGTGACCCGAATCACCTGAACCCTGCCGTCTGCCAGCTTAACCGTCAACTCATCTGCCGATGATGCCACAGCCGACACCACCACCGGTTGGTCCTCATAGGGCTCAATCACCGTGATGAACCGGGCAGTTTTGCCGGTGGACCTGGCGCTCAGCATCTTCCGTCTGGCGGCTTCATCACCCAAGGGGTAATCCCCGCCGATGGAGGCTACGAAACGGACAGCCCGAAGACCGGACAGGTCAACGGTAATGACCCCTGCCTGTTCCGTGTCCGCCGGATTAGCCGGAACCGCCTTGTCATACTGCCGGGAGGCCAGCTTCACCGGACCGCCGAAATAGTCCACTCCGATGCCGTTGCCCGGATCGGTATTCTCCGTGAGCAGCGGCAGATCGGCCAGATAGAGGATTTCACCGTCTTCCGTCTCCACGTATGGGTCGCCCCAGAAAATCGTCTTCTCCGAGGTTTTCCGGATTCCGTGCTCTCCAATGCCCTCTTCCGTGCGGACCCGGAGCTCCAGAGCGGCCACACCCTCCAGTGGCACCTTCAGATCGTCCCGGCCCAGAATCCAGGCACCGAATTTCCCCTCCGCCAGCACCTTGCCGTCTCCAATAACCTGGTACTCCAGCCGTTTATCCACCTTATACAGCTCCGGGTCATTGCCGATGATCACTTCAACCTGGGGGGGCCACACGGTATAGTGATCCATGTTAAGCGGCCCGTCTGTATTGAATTCCGTCCGGTTGGCCCGGTTGTCGAAGCCCGGACCGAAGCCTGTTTCGAAATGAGCCTTTACAGTCCCCTCCAGCTCATACCAATGACAGTCTGTGATAAGCTGGGCGCTCCCCAACGGATCGGGATCAAACTGATCGGTATGCCTTTTCCGTTCTACGCCGCCTTCCGCTTCCAGCCGGACAAGGCCCTTGCAGTGGAAAAGACAGTCATACTCATGCTCCTCCTCACCGGCCATATAATCGAAGAGGACTACATAGTCATCGGTGACCACAGTCAACCGCCGCTGGAGCACCGGCTCCGTAAAGCCTGTACGGGCGGAATATTCCGGCGGATTCTCCGGAATGGGCATATACCGGGCTTCATTCCATGTCCGTTCGGCAAAGGTTTTGTCCCCGTCTACCCGCCAGCCTCCATAAGGAGGGTAGGACCAGCGCGCCTTATTCTCTACCGCGCAGGCCTGGAAAAGCTTGCCGCTGTGGAACAGCAGCCGGCTGCCCTCCACCGGGTCCTGCTGCTTCCGGTCCACCACCACCATATTGTGGGTAATAGAGGTTTGTACATAGAATTTGTACATAAAGGTATGGTAGCTGTACCAGATATTCTCCGGGTTATAGAAGCTGCGCCCGTACCGCATAATGGACAGCAGGCTCACCCGGTCATAGTGGCCGTGGGCTCCGCCGTGGGAGCCGTATTTGACCACCGCCTGGATCTGTCTCTCCGGCTCTCTGCCCTCCGTCCGCGAGCGCAGCACGGCTACCCCTGCATTATCCGCATGCGCGGAGGTAAGGTAAGGCTTGGACGCGCTGGACTCAATCCCGGGAACGGCGTACAGCAAGTCCCGGTCCGCAAGGCTGCAGGTGAGCAGAACATCCGCATACTCCGGCTTGCGGTACAGATAGTACGCCAAGTCATAACGGGCGTCCATATACCCTCTCGGTGCTATGCCGGGCAGCTTGGATTCCGCCGAATCATTAATGCCGAAGAGCACTCCCCGGTAATCGGCAAAAGGCAGCAGACTGTCCCAAATCTGGGGAATGGAGCGGTAGCTCAGACGGCTGGGACCCCAGATATCCAAGCATAAGCCGTCCTTTTCCGGCTTGGCTCCCGGGGTAACCTGGCCATAATACATGGCGGGAACCCAGGTCTCCGCAAGATTGATGCCCCATGGCCGGCAGCTCTGGACAATTTCGGAGAACAGCCCCGCCGACATGAGGTTATAGCCTACGGAGCACTCATACCACCAGCCGTCATCCAGCGTCCCCTTGGACAAGTGGTCCGTAAATCCGCCGGTTCCGTACAAAAACCGGTTCATCCGTTCCATATCCTGCAGCGCTTGACTGCAGTACAAGGCGCCGATCATCTCCGCCAGCGTCCAGTTGGAGATCCCCCCTACACTGAGCGCCCAGTCAATGAGATCCATGAAGAGGCGGAAGCTGTGCTCTGCATCGCCGCGGTCTGTGTCTGTCAACAGCCCGGAGGCGTCCAGCAGGTCATACACCACCGCCGTATGCTTGAAGAACTCCCCTTCGTGGACCAGCTCCTGGCTGCATGCCTTCCGGGTCAGGGGATATCCTTCCACGGGATGGATAACCTGGCGCAGGAAGTCCAATGCCTTCTCCCCCAGCTCCCGCCTTCCCGTCAGCTTCCAGGCAATCGCTGCGTTCTCCGCTTCATGGGCATGATGGCTTTGGAATAAATAATCTCCCGTGCGCCCGCCGGGAACGGTCCATTCCTCCGCCCGCCTTACATACATCTCCAGCAGCTCCTTTGCCCAGTCCTGCTCTTTCACCTTTTGGAGGACCGCTTCCCATTCATCTCCCGCAAGCTTGATGAAGGGGCGGGGCAGCTCACGCACGGTGGTCAGAACAAGAGTCTCCCCCAGATTCCCCTGGCCAGAGGGGGTAAACAGCAGCTTCTGCACCGCATGGCCGCCCGGCGCCACCCGCTCCGGCACTGTCACCCGGACTGTGATCCCCCGCGTTTCCCCAGGCTCCAGTACAAAAGCAGGCGGCTCCACAGAAGTTTCCATGGTCTCCCAGCCATTCCGTTCCACGGCTGTATGGACCGCCTGGCGTTCGTCCGTACAGTTGCATACCCGGACGTCATATTCCGCTGCTCCTCCCGCCTGCGCCGGGTGCGAAAGAACAGGAGCATGCACATACAGGACAGGCCTTCTGATAAGCCTGATGCCTTCAACACAAACTGGCTCTGCTGCTGCATCCCCATCCGTCTTAACTGCGGACAACCGCGCCGAACGCACGAACCTCCATTTTCCGGACAGAGCCTTCCTATCACCGAATTGTTTGAACTGAAATAAGGCCTTTGTTTGCTTCCCCGCCGTACCTGCCACCAATGAACGGGAGGCCACATATTCGATTTCCTCCGGCAAGGGAGATTTGTTTACCAGCAAGCCTATTTCCGCCATGACCTCCCAGACGCCTGTTGCCGGGAAAACCACCTCCACCTCCAGGCCATGCCAATCCCTCAGATCCACGCTGTATGTGTTGATGGGGACAAAGCCCAGCTGGGACCAATGGTTAGCTTGGTGTACACCCGGATAGTGCAGGGTAAGCGGTTCGCCGGGATAAAGCCGCAGGTGCTGCCCGCCAGGTGACTGCTCCTCCTGCAAGCCGGATAGCTTCCTGTCCCAGTTCATTACATTTATTGCCGTTTCAGTAGATTTCTGCTCCATAACCGCCATAAAGACGCCTCCTTTATATGTGCGCTATGTCCGGTTCAACACCCATTGTAGCTCTGCTCCAGTCTTGCCGGACATGCTGTTTTTTTAGTTTGTTGTGCGGTTTTTTGTGATCTTCTTGAATATAAGGCATGGCCCTAGAGCCTGCCACGCCGAAATGTAACGGTACCACCCTCCTGTCCGGAAGAGGACCTCCGCCAAGTCTTTTTCCATGCCCAAAAATTAACGATTGCCCCACTTCAGCCCGGTAGCGAAAACGATATGTTCAAATTTTCACGATATGAAAAAACAGCATTTTCAACTGAAAAAAGGGCGTATATCCTTGTGGTACAGGTAGCAAAAAAGGGGGGATTGCTTTCTGGCAGAAAAAAGGTTGAAGCATTACAAAATTGAACCATTCGGAGGTATGTGGGAAGATGATCGCTGGACTTTGGAGTAAGCGCATTTCGTGCATGGTTGTGTTAAGCATGCTGTTCAGTTCTTTTGCGGGTATCCTGTCCCCCGTCCGTGCAGAGGCGGTGGCCTTCAGTACGGTTGTGCTCAAACTGATTCCGACGGATGACGCCAGTGTGAACGCCGCCAATACAGGCGCAACATCCCCAAGCGGCACACTGATTCTGGGGGCCAACCGGCAGTTTATGATGAAATTCGATTTGTCCGGTATTACCGATCCGATTGAAAGCGCTACCTTGAAGCTGTACAAGAGTAATGCCAACAGCGGAGCCAATTATTCGGTATTCCAAAGCGTATACGATAACTGGTCGGAGCAAACAGTTACTTACGCCAACCGGCCCCAAGACCCGCCGGAGGAGAATTGGATTGCCGGAGGCACGGCAAGGGGCGCTGCCGGGACTGTAGTGCCGGTGCTGCTGACGGATACGGTGAGAGCCGAAGCCCAAGGCGACAAGATGCTGACCCTCGTAATCAAACGGGACAATATTGCCGCAGCCCCCGGGGTGGACCTGGCCTCCAAGGAGCATGCCACTACAGCTTGGAGACCGGTGTTAGAGGTCTCTGTTTTGAAAGCGCTAACGGATGCGGAGCGCGTAGCCGCAGATAAAGCGGCGCTGCTGGAGCAGCTTCAGGGCAAAGCCGTAACGGACAATCTGAGCTTGTCCACGGAAGGTACCTTAAACACCTCCATTGTGTGGACCTCGGACAAACCCTCGGTGATCAGCCCTACAGGCACCGTCGTCCGTCCGGAATACACGGAAGCGGATATTCCCGTTACACTAACGGCAGCTTTAGCCTATGGGACGGTTTCCGACACTGCCGCCATACAGGTGACAGTCCAAAAGCGGCCCACCCCCACCGCTGCCCAACGGGTAGCCAAGGATAAGGAGCTGCTCGTCGCCAAATACAACAATATGACGGTATATGAGGATGTATATTTGCAAACGGTGGGTGACTACGGCTTCTCCACCCTTGCCTGGAGCTCCGACCGGCCTGATACAATCTCTGACAAGGGAGCCGTTCACCGTCCTGCCGCAGACGGGACAGATGCCAATGTGAACATGACTGTAAGCATCGGGTACGGCACCGTTACAGACACCGCCACTGTCAGTATGATAGTGCCGAAGCTGTCTCCCCGTACCGCATCTCTGGAGAGAAGCATGACGGCTATCCTGGATAAAGCCGGGCTTCTGCTGGAGCAATACAGCGTGGGAACCGGGCCGGGCCAGGTGGCCCAGGCAGCCAGGGATCAATTCGCTTCCAAGGTGGAAGCGGCTCGTTCTCTGCTGGCTGACCCTGACGGGGATTTGGAGCTGGGGCTGAAGCAGCTCCGGGAAGCAGGCACAACCTACCACAAAAGCACCACTACCTCCGAGAGGGTTGTGGATGCCAAGGCAAACAAACTGGAATTCTCCGGATACCGGCAAGCTCTTTACGCATTGGTATGGGAAGCGGAAACCATGCTGCTGATAGAACCGGAGATGTACACAGAAGCCTCCAAAAAAGCGGTAGCCGATGAAATTGCCCATGCCCGTTCCGTTCTGGACGGAAGCTATACGGTGCCTTTTGTCCGTCACCGTGCCTTCTATTCCCCCCGTCCGGATGAGGACATCCAATATGCCATCGAGCACTATTCCAGAGCCTCCCACCCGTTTTCCAACAAGTACGGGCTGAAGGACGTTATCGCGTGGTATCCAAGCAGCCATATTCTCTCCGGTACCTATGCCACCGTTACGCTGACACCGGTGGACGATGCCTTTATCTGGACCTCAGAGAAAAACAAGACCCATAACGGCGGTACGTTGATCTATGGGGAAGGCCGCACCGCCTACATGAAATTCGACCTGTCCCAACTGGAAAACCGACCGCAACACCACCCAGGTCCATTACGAGACCGATGACTCCTGGTCGGAGGGCACCCTCCTCTACCCTGCATCGGAAGAACCGGTACAGGGGCCGGTCGTCAGCACCTTCTCCTTGGGCTCCAAGGACGCGGCGGGAACCGGCATTGCGGATCTGACGGTTCCTGTGAAGATTGAGCTGCTTGGAGACAAGCTGCTCAGCCTGAGCTTCAGCAATGCGGCGGGAACCCGGTACGCCTCGGAAATCCATTCCAGGGAAACGGCAGCCTCCGCCAACCGGCCTTATCTGGAGCTTAGCCTGAACCAGATTGTGGACACCAAGCTGCAGGATAAGTATACCCGGATTATCGGCGCCGCCACTGAGCTGCTGGCCCAAGGAGCCGCC
>JAQSYT010000287.1 GCA_029256065.1 Paenibacillaceae bacterium | reverse complement strand
TGGAAGGCTCAAACGGTGATTACGCTGATGGTGAGGCTGGTGCAGCGGGGGTTTGTTCATACGGAAAAAAAGGGCAAGGAACGCACTTATTTCCCTATAATCGGAAGAGAAGATTATCTGAAATTCGAGTCCGGCGATTTTATGGACAGGTTTCATGGAAACTCCTTCAGAAGCCTGGTAGCCATGCTGTACAACGACAAGAAGATCGATGACAGCGATCTGGATGATTTAATGAAGTGGCTGAAGGAAAAGAGGGACTGATATGCCGGCATTCCTTGCAACCCTGTTAGGCTGTTCTGCTGTTATGTCGGTTTTGTCCATATGCTATCTGGCTGTCTCGCCCTATCTGTCAAAGCGCTATTCAGCCAAGTGGATGTACTATATCTGGCTGATCGTCATCATGGGCTGGATCTTCCCCTTTTGGCCACAGCTTCAGCATCATATTCTACCTGTTCAAATGCCGGAGCTGCCCGTTATTCAAACCAACTATTTCGCTATGGACGAAAATCCGGTTGCAGGCACAATTAATTCTGCCTCATCCATTCCGCTTTGGTGGATAATCGGGGGCGTTTGGGGGATTTGTGCGGTTGGAATCTTGGCTTATAACACCTGGCGGCATAAGCGGTTTCTCCATCTGGTCAACCGTTGGGGTGAGGCTGTTACCGACCGCGAAGCATTATTGCTGCTGGAGTCCATACGTACAGACATGAACATCAGTAAGCAGGTCAGGCTGATGTCCTGTTCCTTCATTACCAGTCCTATGATGGTCGGGTTTTTCCGGCCGGTCATATTAATGCCGTCCGTTCCCATGGATTCAGACGAGCTGGCTTTTGTTTTGAGGCATGAGCTTATCCATTATAAGCAGCATGACTTATGGTTCAAATCACTGGTTTTGCTCACCACGGCCGTCCATTGGTTCAATCCCCTGGTGTATGTCATAGCCAAAACCATCGAAGTGCAATGTGAGATGTCCTGTGACGAAAGGCTTGTGCGGGAAACCAGTCTGGAGCAGCGCCAACGGTACAGCGAAACCATTATTGGTCTAATCAAAAGGGGAACCCGGGTCCAGACCTCCTTATCCACTAACTTTTACCGGGAAGGCAACAGTGTCCGAACGCGGATCTTCCGCATCATGGACAATACGCCCAAAAAAGCGGGAATTTCCGTTCTCTGTGTGGCACTAGCGGCTATTATGGGAGCAAGAATCGTATTCGCCTTCAGCCCGGCCAATAACGAGATCGCTCTAGCAGCAGGTAAGCAAGAAGCACTTCAAAATCCGAAGCATAAGCAGGTCATTAACGTGGATGTCCTAAGCCTGGAAAGCAGAGCCATGGCAGCACTGGATGGAATGCATAGCCTGCAAGCCGGAGATACCGTCCGTTATGATATCGGAACGGAAACGGACAGTCAGGACTTCACAGTTAAGCTTATGCGCCAGGAATACATCAACCACGAGCTGAAAGATATCTGGCTGGCCGTTCCCAAAACCGGCATTGAAATTACGGAAGAGCAGTCAGGCAGTTATTCCTTATTCATCTACAATAAACAGGAAAAGCCGCTTCACGGAATCAAAGGAACCATCAAAATCATACGGTGAATTCCATTCAAGCAGCCCTGGGCGGCTGCTTTTGTTTTAAAGTCCACCACCAAGAGGAGCAGGAGCGATGGAAACTACTTTTGCCAAAGATATGCTGACCATGATGCAAATAAAGGCTAACTTGGAGGCTTGTATTCTCGGTAAAGCCGCTGAAATCGAATTGCTTTTGACAGCTGTGCTGGCAGGGGGACATGTGCTGCTGGAGGATGTGCCCGGAACGGGGAAGACGGTTCTCATTAAGGCCTTGGCCAAATCCGTGCAAGGAAACTTCCGGAGAATCCAGTGCAATCCTGATCTGCTGCCGACGGATATTACCGGAGTTTCGATTTATCATCCTAAGCTGGAAACGTTTATCTTCCGGCCTGGTCCCGTTTTTGCCCATATTCTGCTTGTGGATGAGATTAACCGCGCTTCTACGAAGACGCAATCCGCTCTGTTCGAAGCCATGGAGGAGCATCATGTGACCGTGGATGGGGATTCCCATGAGCTGCCTGAGCCGTTTCTGCTGCTGGCCACGCAGAACCCGGTTGATTTTGACGGCACCTATGTGCTGCCGGAGGCACAGCTTGACCGTTTTATGCTGAAGCTCAGTCTGGGCTACCCTGATCGTGAAGCGGAAAAAATGCTACTTTCCACCCATACCGGAAAGCATCCGGTGAGCTGGCTTGAGGCGGTTCTGGATGTTGAAGGCCTGAAGCAAATTCAGCAGCGGGTTAGCCAGGTCTATGTGGATGATGCTATAGCAGATTATGTGGTTTCCGTTTCCAGAGAAACCAGGGAGCATCCGGCTGTGTTCCTGGGAGCAAGCCCGCGGGCGACAATCGCCCTGCTGCAGGCGGCTAAAGCATTGGCTTATCTGCGCAGCCGCACGTATGTGACGCCGGATGATGTGAAATACCTGGCTCCGTTTGTATTCGGACACCGGCTTATCCTGCAGCCAGAGGCAAGAATGGACGGCGGCGCTTTGGATGCATTGTTCCAGTCCATCTTCCAGCAGGTGCCTGTGCCGGTCAGAGTGGACCATTAATGGAAGGGCTGCAGAAAACGGGGTGAGTGTTCGGATTGGGGAAGAGGGTTCATATTTCTGGCCGCTTATTCGGTGTTTTGCTTGTATTTTTCTCCAGCTTATTCTTTTTGCTGATGCAAGGCGGCAAGCTTGCTGCCATGATCTTCATTATCGTTGCGGTACTTAGCCTCTATCTGGCATTGAGCCGCTGGAGCGGTATCTCCCGGGCAAGGATCATCCGGACCGTTCATGGCACTGGTCATAACGCACTGATGGAAGCGGGAACACCGCTTACCGTGAGCGTTCGGGTACAGCTTCCCGGCTATTGGCCCATTCCTTATCTCAGAATCAAGGAGCGTTTGGTCCGCCGGGATGGGGGAGAGCAAAGCACGGAAGCCATCCTGGTACCCGGCTGGAAACGGGGAGCAGAGGTTTCCTACCGGACGCCGCCGCTTACCAGAGGCTTTTACAGCTTCGCGGATATGGAATGTATAACCGAGGATATCTTCGGATTATTTCAGCACCGGAGCCGGTTTGAATTGCCGGATACGGTTGCAGTTTTACCGCAAAAGGCGCATATCGGGGAATGGAAGCAATTGACCCGGATGTTCCAGGGCGGTTACCATTCTTCAGCAATGGCCCGTTACCCCCGGGAAACCATGCAGCTAAACGGTGTGCGGGAGTTCATAAACGGGGATAAGCTGTCCCGCATTCATTGGAATGCCACGGCGAAGACAGGCGCCTGGAAAACGAAGGAGTTCGAGCGGGAGGCTGTCCCGCGGGTGATCCTCATCCTCGACAGGGATAAACGTGCATATCCCAGCCGGGAGCATTTCGAGCTGGCCGTCTCTACGGCAATATCTCTTGCGGACTATACGATTGGACGCGGTTTAGCGGTGGGAATGCTGTCGGCAGGCACAAAATCAACGTATTTTGAGCCGAAGCCGGGTGCGGGCCATTTAAAAGGAATCACGAGCCATTTCATTGATGTGGAGCCGGACAGCGGGCTGCCGTTGATGGAGGTGCTGAGGGAATGGGCAAGGGTGCTTATCCCCGGCATTTTCCTGATCATCATCTCACCCCATTCCGGTACTGCAATGACGCGGCCGTTGGCCTGGATCAAACAGAGGGGGATGAATGGCTGCCACATGTGGATTGCCCCGGGTGTGACCATGTCCGACCGTGAGCAATGGAACGGGCAATTGCGTGCGGCTGACACATTGGGTTATGCCGTACCGTCGCTGGATGAGCTTGCGCTTGTATTGGAGGACAGAATGAAATGAAACAGCAGCGATGGAGGATTGTCTTTTTGCGGAATTGGCCGGAAGGGCTTTCGGTTGTGCTGACAGGGCTGTTTATGCTGCAATATGTCTTGTGGATGCAGAAGGAAGAAGGGGTTTGGCTGCCGGAAACCGTGGCGATTGTAAAGCTTGTCCTGTTGTTCACGGTTTTAACTGAAATATGGGACCGTTTGCCTTGGCTGCTCCGGCGTTTTCTCCAGGTAGTCTTTCTTTTTTCGGCTACAGGCTATATCACCGGCTATACGCCTGTCTGGCGGCAGCAGGAGAAGCTTCAGGACACCGTTCTGCTCATTCAGGAGAATTTTACACAGCTGGAGCCCTTCATCTGGTTTGCCTTATCCGCATGGCTGATTACCCTGTTTGCTATTACGGTCATGAAGACGAAGAAGCTGGCTATAGGCGCATTGGTCCTCACCGTGATTGCCCTTGCAGTCCGTGATTCCTTCGGCAGCCTCGACCTCCGGGGAGAGGTGGCAGTCATTATTTTCTGCGGCTTGCTTCTAATAATTCTCTGTCATTTTGCTGAAATGAAAAAAAGTAATCCGGACGGCTGGCCGGTGATCTCCCGTTATGCGCCCTTTATTACCCTGCCTGCCGCCGTTCTTCTTATGCTTGTCGTATTCTTCGGCATGCAGGCTCCGAATGTCCGGCCTGTGTTAACCGATCCATATACCCTTTGGAATAACCTGCAGGGAAACCGCTCCTTCTTATCCGGAAGCGGTAATAATTCTATCTTTGCTCTGGGCGGCGGGGCAATGTCCGGCTATGGCCGGGACGATTCCTCCCTTGGGGGACAGCTGACGTTGAACCAAACGCCGGTCATGTCCGTTATTTCTCCCCGGCGCAGCTATTGGCGCGGTGAAACCCGCTCCCAATATACCGGAGAAGGATGGGCAATCAGTGAGGTGGAGCGTGAAGCGGCGTTGTCTTCCGTCTCTGTGAAGCTCCCGCTGGCTCAGGATCCGGAGCTGGCCTATCCCCGGCTCAAAACGGTAGAGGTGACCCAGACCGTTACCATGGCTGAATTAGGGAAGGAATACCCGGTGCTTTTCGGCGCTTATGCCATTGACAAGGTGCGCAGTATCGTAACCGATGGCGCAGGCAATAATTTTGCACCGCTTCAGTGGTCGCCGCGGCTCTCTGAGCTTCGATGGACCAAGGACAACCAGCGGATTTATCCGATTTCCTATACCCTTACATCCAAGGTTCCGGTGGTGGAGGAAGAGGAGCTGCGCAAGCTTCCGGCGGTATTGACGTCCACAGCTGGTCTTGATGAGTATCTGATTCTTCCGGAGTCACTTCCGTCCCGTGTCAGGGAGCTGGCCTTGCAGGTGACGGCGCCGGGCTTAAACATGTATGACAAGGTAAAGAGGCTGGAGCAATATCTGGCCAATACGTATCCGTATACCACCACCCCGGATTTGAGCAAAGGCCAAAGCAAGGACTTTGTCGACCGGTTTCTGTTCGAAATGAAGGAAGGCTACTGCGACTATTTTTCCACTGCAATGGCGGTTATGCTCCGTTCCATAGGGGTTCCCTCCCGCTGGGTCAAGGGGTTTGCGCCAGGGGAAGCCACGGCGGATGGGGAGTATCTGGTCCGCAATTCCGATGCCCACTCTTGGGTGGAGGTATATTTTCCCGGCTATGGCTGGCTTCCGTTTGAGCCGACGTCGGGCTTCAGCCTGCCTGCCAATGGCATGGAAGCTGGAAGCGCTGCGGAGCAATTGCCGGAGGCAACACCTTCGCCGGAGGTTTCCAGTGAGCCCGAGCCGATTGCTACAGCAGAGCCGGTGGCAGCTGTACCTTTTAGTGAGAGCCGGCTAGGCTTCATTGGATGGGGGGCAGGCGCTTTTGTGGCTGTCATTTTTCTAGGCTTGGGCTTCGTGTGGATGTTCCGTAGGCGAATCGGGTTTTTGCAGCGGATTTGGCCAACCGATGGCCAACGGTCTACCAGCCGGAGGGCCTTACTGGAGGTTGAACGTTTCCTTCGTGATGCCAGACGCAGGGGCTATTCCCGGAAGGAGCATGAGACGGTAAGGGAGGCTTTACAGCGTTGGAGTGGGGCGGCAGCGAACGATATTGAAGCACTCCTGCTGCTGTTCGAGAAGGCGAAGTACAGCGACCTGCCGGTCACGGAGGAGGAGCTCGAGGAGCTGACCTCAAAGGTGCAGGAAATCCGGAATAGATGGAAAAACGGAGACGGAAAGAAAAACTCTTGAAATGAGGTCATGCCTATGTTAAAACATGATAATGGCAGATTAATGCTGGCGGCCTATTGGACAGGAATTCTGATGCTCGTACTGCTTTTGCTATATAATCTTTCTTAACAAGAGGAGCAACCCCATGCTGATTCGTGAGATTGAAGAAAAGGACAACCAAACCGTGGAGCGGATCATTAAGTGCTCCTTGGAATCCTTTCACTTGAATATACCGGGGACAGCTTACTTCGACCCGCAGCTGAGCAATCTGGCGCAATTCTACAAGGATACACCCAATGCCAAGTATTGGGTTGCTGTTAATGGACAGGATGAAGCTGTAGGCGGTATAGGGATTGCGCCATATGGGCAGAAGGCTGGGATCTGTGAGCTGCAGAAGCTGTACATCAAGCCCGAAGCTCAAGGGTTGGGCCTGTCGAGAGAGCTCATGAAGGCAGCCCTAGGCTTCGCCAAGGAGCATTATACACATTGCTACTTGGAAACGTTGCTGAAGCTCGAGGCGGCGAACAGCCTTTACTTGAAATTAGGATTCCAACTGCTTGATCAGGCATTGGCTGGTTCCGAGCATAATGCCATGGATGCTTGGTATTTGAAGGAATTATAGTCTATTAGAGCCTCGCTGGCATGCAGCGCGGCTTTTTGTGCGCTTGGCAGCGCATCGACTAACGAGTGAAAGTCTCGAGCATACCGTAAGTGGCGGAAATGCATAGCTGACCCCTAGTGCTCTGGCCGTGA
>JAQSYT010000286.1 GCA_029256065.1 Paenibacillaceae bacterium | reverse complement strand
TCGCAGGACGATGGAAGAAGCACTGTTTTTATGAACCGACCGCGGAAGAATGTGAAAATGTATATAGTACGTTTTAATTTTATGCGGATGTCACGATTTACAAACAGAAGGCTCCTGAATGAAGTCATATTTACAGGTTTACGGATTTCGTTCTGATTCCTAGTCAAGAATGGATGTGTATTGAAAAGGTGGTTCTTTTGAAAAAAAGTTGGATATTGCTCGTACTTGTGTTTGCGGCAGCATGCTCCGGCAAAAGTGATCCGGCGGCTGCGCCTGCTGCCTCATCCGGGGAAAATATCAAGCAGGTGGTGGAAGACTTCAGCTCGGCCAAACGGACGGCCAAATCGGTATCCGCCAAAACGTCGGAGCTTCTGGTTGTAGAAAATGACGGTACACAGAAAACGTATCCCATGCCCAAAAACGAGTTTTACCTCTCCATTGCCCCGTTTGTCGAGCATACGCACACCTGCTATAATCACAACCTGACCTCATGCAAGGGGGAGATGGTGAACAAAACCGTCCACGTCAATGTCAAGGATGCATCCGGCAAGGTCTTGATCGACAAGGATGTGCAAACCTTCCAGAACGGATTCCTGGATCTGTGGGTGCCGCGGGGCGAAAAGGTGAAGGTGAAAGTGGACTATGACGGAAAGTCCTCGGAGGAGGAGCTTCCTACCAACGAAAATGACCGTACCTGTATTACGACCATGAAGTTATCTTAACGGGAAATCCTTAAGGTGATTTGCCGGGGCGCAAGTTGACAAAGCCTTCTCCGTTCATATACCGTATAGGTAACGCTACCGTGTAAACCAATACGGGAATTGGCCATCAATATGATTGGAGAGCATAAGATGAAACAATGCATGGATGTAGATAAGGTGCAGGCGAGGCTCAAGCGGATTGAAGGGCAGGTGCGGGGCATCTCGGATATGGCAGGAAAAGATGTTCCCTGCGAAGAGATTCTGGTGCAGATCAATGCAGCCAAAGCCGCGTTGCATAAGGTGGGCCAAGTAATTCTCGAAGGGCATCTGCAGCATTGTGTCCGTGAAGGAATCGAGCATGGGGACCCGGAAAAGACCATTGCCGATTTCGCCAAAGCGGTGGAGCATTTTTCGCGGATGGGTTAATACAGATCAGACTATAATCAAATCATAAACCATGAATCTTGACGGCACAGGCTGCTGTCAAGATTTTTTCATTTTTAGGCCATTGACAATTATTATCAGCTCAAATACCATATAGGGGTATACCGTATATGTTGTGGAGGAGATGTGGAAACCATGGAGCAGGCTGCAGGCCCGGACGAAAGAAAATTGGACTCATTTGGTGTGTTTTGGGAAAAATACGGCTCGATTGTGATCACCATTCTGTGTTTGCTCTTTATTATCCTGGCCTGGGCCATGGGGCGTAAGGATTGGGACGCCGCGGAAATTGTGTTTTATGTGCTGGCGTATGTGATTGGCGGGCACCGCAAAGCCATCGAAGGTCTGGAAACCCTGTTCAAGGAAAAGGATCTGGACGTGGATCTCTTGATGGTGGTGGCGGCAGTAGGAGCGGCAAGCATCGGATATTGGATGGACGGCGCCGTTCTGATCTTTATATTCTGCTTAAGCGGTACGCTTGAGGATTTCACCATGGAGAAAACCAATCAGGATATCCAGTCCATTATGAAGCTGCGCCCGGAGGAAGCGGTTGTTTTGCAGGTCGGTAAGGAACGGAAGGTGAAGGTGGAGGAGCTTCAGCTGGGGGATGTTGTGCTTGTGCGCCCCGGCGAGCGAATTCCCACAGACGGACAGGTGGTGGAGGGCCAATCGGCTGTAGACCAGGCTTCCATTACAGGTGAATCCATCCCCGTTGACAAGCTGGCCGGTGACGAGGTTTTTGCAGGAACCATCAACGGCCAGGGAGCCCTGAAGATCCAGGTGACCAAACCGGCAGAGGAAACGCTGTTATCCCGGATTATACATATGGTGCAGGAAGCCAAAAACGAAATGCCCCCCAGCCAGCTGTTTGTGGAGCGGTTCGAAGGCATCTACGCCAAAATTGTTGTTGCCGCTGCGGTATTGCTGATGACCCTGCCGCCCTTTATTCTGGGCTGGGAATGGGATAAAACCATTTACCGGGCGATGATTTTCCTGGTTGTGGCTTCGCCGTGTGCCCTTGTTTCCTCGATTATGCCGGCTATTCTGTCGGGGATCTCCAACGCGGCCCGGAAGGGCGTGCTGTTTAAGGGCGGTGTCCACCTGGAGCATATCGGCCATGTGTCCACTGTGGCATTCGATAAAACAGGCACGTTAACAGAGGGAAAGCCGAGGCTAACTGATGTGCATCCGTTGGGGAGCTATACCGAAGAAAGCTTGCTGAAGCTGACTGCATCCATCGAGAACCTGTCCGAGCATCCCATTGCCAAAGCCATTGTCCAGCAGGCCAAGGACAGAGGGCTGGTGCTGGAAACCGCACAGGAGCTAACCGCAATCCCGGGTGAGGGAGTAAGCGGCAGTGTGAATGGTGTATTATGCAAAGTTGGCAAAATGGTTCTTTTGCAGAATCAGGCCCTCTCCGACAGTGAGGCCGCCATTGCCAAGCAGCTTGAGGCGGAAGGGAAAACCATCATTTACGTTCAGGCGGATCAGGTGCTGATCGGAATATTGGCGGTTCAGGATGTGGTGCGGCCCAATGCCAGAGAGGCAGTGGCGGCTTTGAAGCAGATGGGAATGAAGGTGGTCATGCTGACGGGGGACCGGGAAGCAACGGGACAGGCCATTGGCAAACAGCTTGGTGTTGATCAGGTGTATGCGGATTTGCTGCCGGAGAATAAGGTGTCTATTGTCAAAAAACTGTCCGAAACCGGCAAGGTTGCTATGATCGGTGATGGTGTCAATGATGCGCCGGCGCTGGCCGCCTCCTCGGTGGGCATCGCCATGGGGGCCGCAGGCACGGATGTGGCGCTGGAAACGGCGAACGTTGTCCTTATGGCGGATGATCTCTCCAAAATCCCCTTTGCCATCTCCCTGGGCCGCCGCACTGCCCGGGTGATCAAGCAAAATCTGGCCTTTGCCATCGGCGTGGTGCTGGTGCTGGTCGTCTCCAACTTTCTCGGCGGCATCAACCTGCCCTCCGGGGTCGTGGGCCACGAGGGCAGCACCCTGCTGGTGATTTTAAGCGGACTGCGTTTGTTGAGATAAGATCGGTTTTCCGGGCAGAGCTCTTCCCGCAATGGGAGGGGCTCTGTTTTTTTGTGTATTGTGTATGGATCTGTTCAGCCCGGATTCGTGACCGCCAGAAAATACGCCGCCAATTCCTCCGGCGGATGACTCATGCTGTTTTTGATCCACCATTGCACCATCTCCACAAAGCTCCCGGCAATATGGTTGACCAGGAAATCATCTGGAACACCCTTATGCTTCCGCTTCACATCCTCCAACAGATGCCCAACGATCAATTCAGACAGATATTGCTTGAAGAAACGCAAAAAAAGCGCTCCGCTTTCGCTGGCGAGAATGCCGGTTATATTCTTTTTGTTGTCCCGTAAATGGTAGAGGATATGCGTAATCATGGAACTGGGATTGCCAACCTCCAGGGAGAAATCATGGGTGGCCTCTGTATTCAGGCTTTCGGAGAAGATATGGCCGAACAGATCGGTGCACATTTCCTTCAGCAGATCATCCTTGGTTTCAAAATGGGAGTAAAAGGTGCTGCGGCCTATATTCGCTTCGGTAATAATGTCCTGGACTGTAATCTTGGTGTAGCTTTTCGAAGAAAGGACTGAACGGAACGCCTCGAAAATAGCCTCTCTTGTTTTTTGCTGCCTTCTGTCCATAAGCTCCTCCCAGTGTACAAATTCGCCAAAATGTTCAGTAACGTACAGTTGAACGCAATTGACTGTTGTGGGTGCGAAAGCGGCAACTCTATACTGATATCAAACAAAGTGTTCAGTATCATACAAATCGTACAAGTATTTTGTGGGGAAAGCAACTGTAACGAAAGGGTGGATCCATGTGGCGGCCCATATTGAAATCAGGGAAACAACACGCAGAGAAAAGCTGGGCATTATTTTGGCCCTTGGTGTGCCGGCCATGATCGAAAACCTGCTCCAGACCATTGTCGGGTTTGCGGATACCTTGTTTGTTTCGCGGATCGGGCTGACGGAGGTGACGGCAGTAGGGGTTTCCAATGCCATCCTGAATGTGTATCTGGCGCTTTTCCTTGCCATCGGGGTGGGCACCTCCGCCATGATTGCCAAGCGGGTGGGAGCGGGAAAGCTGGAGGAGGCCCGGCAGATCGCAAGGCAGTCCACCTGGCTTTCCGTTATCGCGGGTCTTCTATTTGGGGTGGTTACCTTTTTCTTCGCGGAGCCTCTGCTGGCGTGGATGGGGGCAGAGCCGGAGGTGCTGCAGGCGGGAAGCTTGTACTTCCGCATCGTGGCCGTTCCTTCGGTTTTTATTTCGTTGATGACGGTATTCGGCAGCATCCTGCGGTCGGCTGGAGACACCAACACTCCGATGAAGGTGGGGATCTGGATGAATCTGCTCCACCTGATTCTGGACTCTGTCCTGATCTTCGGTTTGCTTGCGGTTCCCGGCTTCGGGCTGGCGGGAGCTGCGGTGGCAACTGTTTTGGTGCGGATGGTGGGCAATGTTGCCTTGTTCCGTTCCATTCAAAAATCCCCCCTTGCCTTTCCGCTGTTCAGGAAAGAAAAGGGCGGATATCTGGTGCCCTTATTACAGCTGTCCGGGCCGGCTGCCGCGGAACGGCTGATTATGCGGCTGGGGCAGGTTTTGTACATGGGACTCATTGTGCGGATCGGAACGGAGGTGTATGCGGCCCACACCATTGCCGGGAATATCGAGATCTTCTCCTACATGCCGGGCTACGGTCTGGCTGTGGCGGCTACAACCTTGGTGGGCCAGTATCTGGGAGCAAACCGGCCCAAGGATGCGTACCAGTATGGGATTTACACCGCCGCTGCAGCCGCTGTTTTTATGGGAGTGGCCGGTGTGCTGCTGTTCATCATAGCGCCGGTTGCCGCTTCCTGGTTTACGGGGGAGCAGGAGGTCATCGGCAATGTGACCACCGCTTTGCGGATTGATGCGTTCGCCCAGCCTCTCCTGGGAATAGGGCTGGTGCTGACCGGTGCGCTCCAAGGGGCAGGTGATACCAAAAGCCCTATGTACAGCACGGCCATCGGCATGTGGCTGGTCCGGGTTGTGGGCGTTTATGTGCTGGGCATCCAGCTTGAATTAGGGATTGCCGGAATATGGCTGTCCATTGCCGTTGATCAAGCGCTTCGGGCGGGATTTTTGTTTTGGCGGTTCAGAAGGAGGCTGCGGATGGGATGACTACAGCAGGGGGGGCCGCGTTTGAACCGGTTCATTTATCCGGAGGCTATCCGGACTGTGGTTCCGCTATTTTACCAATTAACGCCGTCTTGAGGTTTTCACGGACACAGGATGCGTTATTGTTCCGAAACATCGCATAAAACGGTCTGTTTTCGCCAAATAGAGGATCCTCTGTCCGCCAAACCAGCAAAACGTGATGATGTAAAGTAGTCTGTGTACCAGAATTTGGGGTCTAGTCAGACCACAAAAAAGTAGGGTATTCTCGGGATTACGACACCACCAAGAAGGGACCCTACTCGATGACTAGTATACCCCAAAATGGCTTTCAGGAACTATTAGAAAATACTGTAACGAACCTACTGCAAGAGAAGCTGGAATTGCTGCTGCGCGAGGAAATCAAAAACTACTTGAGCGTGGAGCAGCCGGATCAACGCAATAGCCGCAACGGTCATTACAAACGTACCTTCCAAACTCGATACGGCACCGTGAAGGAACTTCACGTCCCCCGTGACCGAAAAGGATCGTTTCAAACCCAATTATTTCAACCCTACCAACGTCGGGAAGGCTGGCTGGAAGAGGCGATTATCCACATGTACAAAGGTGGGATGAGCACGCGGGAGGTCGCCAAGTTTGTGGAGAGTATGTTTGGAACCCAGTATTCGCCCACCACCATCAGCAACATCACGCAGACGGTCATGGAGGACATCGAGCAATGGCAGAACCGAGCGTTGGAGAAACGCTATTCCGTCCTCTATCTGGACGGTCTCTATGTCAAATTGAAGCGGAATACCGTAAGCAGCGAAGCAGTTTATCTCGCCATGGGAATCGACGAGAAAGGCTACCGTCAAATTCTCGGCTTCTATGTGGGCGGCTACGAGAGCTCCAACGGCTGGCGGGAGGTGCTCAAAGACCTGAAGAAGCGCGGCGCGACAGACGTGTTGCTCGGCGTGTTTGATGGCTTGCCGGGTCTGGAAGAGGCATTTCGGGAGATGTACCCGATGGCCGATGTCCAACATTGCGTGGTCCATAAGGTGCGTGCCACGTTCCCGAAAATCCGTGTCGCGGACAAAACAGAGTTCTTGGACGACTTGAAACAGGTGTATACGGCCATGGACGCAGACGTGGCACGAGCGGTATTTGACGGTTTGAAGGATAAATGGAAGAAGCAATACCCCAAGGAGGTGAAGTCTTGGGAAGAGCAACTCCCGACGCTCTTGACCTTCTACAAGTATCCTCCGCAGACCTGGCTGGCCATCTACACGACGAATCCGATTGAGCGGACGAATAAAGAACTACGTAAACGGTTGAAGCCGATGAACAGCCTAACGAATATCGAAGCGGCGGAGAAGATCCTGTACCTGCAAGCGCTGGATTACAATGAAAAGTGGTGTGGCAGAGCCATCCGCGGCTTTGTGGATGTGGACACGAAGAAAGCATTTGAGACGATGTACCAGGAACGCTATGGCCCGTCCAAGGGATCCGGAGAGAAGCAGGATTAAAATGGAAATTTTTTCAGGG
>JAQSYT010000285.1 GCA_029256065.1 Paenibacillaceae bacterium | reverse complement strand
AGTGGCATGCCTATACCGTTAACTTCATGGCCTTCCGGATTTGGGAAGAAATCTCCATGTACAATCATACCACAAACAACTGGAACAAAGAGCATCTGATGCAAATCGACCCCATCCATACCGAAACCCAGGAGTATATGCTGAACTGGCTGGACGAGTGGTGCGTGAACCATCCCGCCACCAACGTAATCCGGTTTACCTCCATGTTCTACAACTTTGTGTGGATCTGGGGCTCTGATGAAAACAACCGCCATCTGTTCACGGATTGGGCCTCCTATGACTTTACTGTAAGCCCCCGGGCATTGGATCAGTTTGCAGAAAAGTACGGCTACCGCATCACCTCCGAGGACTTCATCAATAAAGGCAAGCTGCGGGTCACCCATGCGGTTCCGGATCAGCGGAAGCTGGACTGGATGGCGTTCATTAACGATTTTGTCATCGATTTTGGCAAAAAGCTGATTGATATCGCCCACAAGTACAACAAGCTGGCTTATGTCTTCTATGACGACAGCTGGGTTGGAATCGAGCCATATAATGGAAGGTTTGCTGAATTCGGCTTTGACGGCATTATTAAATGTGTGTTCTCCGGCTTCGAGGCACGGCTGGGTTCGGAAGTGGAGGGGGTTGCAACCCACGAGCTGAGGCTGCATCCGTACCTGTTCCCTGTAGGCCTGGGCGGACTGCCCACGTTTATGGAAGGCGGCAATCCGACTCTGGATGCCAAGAAATTCTGGAACAGCATCCGCCGCGCCTTGCTGCGTGCACCGGTTGACCGGATCGGCCTGGGCGGCTATCTCCACCTGGTGGAACCATACCCGGACTTCTGCGACTACATCGAAAAGATCTCCGACGAATTCCGTGAAATCCGCGATCTGCACCAAAGCGGCAAGCCGTATGCCCTTGCGCCCAAAATCGGCGTGCTCACCGCCTGGGGCAAGCTCCGCAGCTGGATTTGCTCCGGCCACTATCATGAAAATCCGGAGCTTGATCTCATCAATGTGCTGGAGAGCCTGTCCGGTCTTCCGTTTGAGGTGGAATTCCTGAGCTTCGAGGACATCAAAGCAGGTATTCCTGCGGACGTGGGCGTTATCATCAATGCCGGCACAGCAGGCAGCGCATGGAGCGGCGGCGAGCTGTGGAACGATGCGGCTGTTGTGGAAGCCATCACCGGCTGGGTGCACGGCGGCGGTGTATTCCTTGGCGTGAACGAGCCTTCTGCAGCCCCGGGGCAGGATACCCTGTTCCGCATGGCCCAGGTGCTGGGCGTGGACCGGGATACAGGAGAGCGGGTCAGCCACGGCAAGTGGCCGGTTGAGGCTGTCCAGCCGGGCTTCACCCTGCCCGCAGGCTTGAAGGTCCGCGAAGATGTTTACCTGACCAATGGCAAGGCCAAGGTGTGGGCAGCGGCAGGCAAAACGCCTACAGCATCTGTGCATGAGTTTGGCAAAGGCAAGGGGGTATATCTCTCCAGCTATACCCATTCTGTAGCCAATACCCGGGCGCTTCTGGAGCTGATCCTGGCTGCTGCGGGAGAGTCCGTTGAACAGCCCTACCTGACTGACAATGCTTATGCGGAGTGTGCCTTCTACCCCGACAGCAGCACGCTGATCCTTATCAATAACTCCGACAGCGAACAAACTATTACTGTGCGTACGGAGAATGGAGGGACCGTCGAGGAAACTCTGGCAGCCTTCGATACCAAGATTCTGCGGGTGTAACCCCCGGAGCCTTGCTTGCGCGAGCAAGGGTATGTACACTAATAGCAACACATGAAGGAGGAGCCCCTCAAGGTGGCTCCTCCTTTTTTCACATAGGAGGCGGACAGATTGGAAGTGGAGCTGACCATTACCAGCACAAGCGACAGCGGCACGGTGGTGCAGCAGGTCCGGGGCAAGCGGTATGCCCGGGACGGGAAGCTGTTCTATCAATATGATGAGCCTGAGTCGGAGCTGGGCAAAATCACGGCGCTCCTGCGGATCGAGCCGGAGGGCAAGGGAGGCATCCGGCTGCTCCGGCAGGGAGGCATCCGGAGCGAGCAGCAATTCCGTCCGGGGGAACGCCTGAACGGCTACTATGATACCCCCCATGGCCGGATGGAGATGGATACCTTCACCCGGAAGCTTAAGGTCCATGTAGTAGACGGGCTGGAGCAGCTCCAGTGGGAGTATGAGCTGTTTATGGGGGAGGAGCTTGTCGGCAGCTATCTGTTGGATATCGGAATCCGTGCTGCCGGGCCGGAAGCTTAGGGAGCCGCGTGGAAAGTGGCAGTACCCTAAGACCCGACGCGGACCCGGGAGGAGCTTGTTTTCTTGCGGGTAACGGACCGTATTGCCCGGATGGCGTTGACCTCGCCCAGGAAGCCTGCTTTCCGCGCGGTGGAGCTGATGGGTATAGTGGAGCGCTGCAGCCCTGCCAGCAGCGAGGAGAGCCCCATTCCCGGCTTCAGGGCCATCATCAGGGCAGCAACGCCGCTGACATGGGAGGTGGCCATAGAGGTGCCGGAAAGCTCCTGGTACTTGCCGTTCAGCCAAGTGGACACAATGCGCTCACCAGGTGCGTAAATATCAATCTGGCTGCTCCGGTTGGTGAAGTGGGCGATCTTTCCGTTCCGTCCCGTAGCGCCGACGGCGATGGTGGTGGGAAAACGCGCCGGGTAGTCGATGATGCCCTTCTTGCCTTCATTGCCGGAGGAGGCAATAATGATGACCCCTTCCTTTGCGGCATTGCGCACGGCCGCCTCCAGGGCAGGGCTGTAGCTTTTCATGCCGAAGCTCATATTGATGATGTGTATGCCGTGACTGACGCACCAGTCGATGCCCTTGACAATATCCGTAACAAAGGATGTGCCGTTGTGGTCGAAGGCTTTGACTGCATAAAGCTTGGCATGGGGCGCTACACCCGACATGCCCTGGCCCGCTCCTGCGGCAATGGTGCCGCTGATATGGGTGCCGTGCCCGTTATCATCCAGGGGTGGCAGGTGGCGGTGGATCAGGTTGATCCCGCCGGCTATGGCATCCCGCAGATCAGGGTGGGCAAAGTCCACGCCGGTGTCGATGACGCCAATCCGGATTTCTTGGCCAGCTGCCATTTTCCAGGCTAAAGGAGCTTGGATATGGCGTATGCCCCAGGGAATGAAGGGTTTATTTCTGGTGAAGCTGGCCTGGCGGCGGATTTCCCCGGGGGACAGCCGGGTGGCCTTCTCCTGGATGACAGCCAGGGGCTGGTCAGGCTCCACTCCCTCCACCTCGGGATGGTTCAGGAATGCCTCCGGAGATTGAAGATGAAGGAAAACCGCATTAATGAAAGGAAGGGCTTCAATTTGATATGCCGGACAGTGGCCGGGCTCCTGGAGCACCCGGACAATTTCCCGGCAGTTGGAAGAGGACCGCAGCCGGATGAGATATCGTGCCGATGATTCCCCAATCCCGCGGAACGCCTCTTCCATCAGTTCGATGAGCGTTGGCATCGTCAAGGCGGACCCCTCCTCAAGCAGTTCGAGCAGAAATATATGCATAGATAATGCTGTATCTTATGAGCGGCTCGTTCAGACCGGCAATGCAAGCGCCTTATTCCTGTAAAATGAGCGGATACCCGTGTCAAACTGGCGATCTCCACATAGGATATAAGGAGAGGGCTGTTTGCCGGCTCTCGTTATGCATCAAGGGAGGATAGGCGCGAGCCTGCCTTCAAAGGGGTACAGTCATAAGCAGAGGCGCTGTCGGGGCGCCTCTGCTTATTTGCATAGCCCATAACGTGATCCTTGCTTCAGCCGGATACGCCGCGGGTTCCCCGAAAACGGCAAAGCCGGTTGGGGCTCCCCGCAACCGCTTGCTTTTTTACATAAAATAGGGTTTACTTATATGAAGATAAAGGCGAGACTAGGAAGGGCGTGTACACGTACATGAGCGAGTATCTTTCAAAACTTACACCGGAGCAGGCTAGGGAAGTTCCCATGGTGGACTTGGCATTCAACATCTTGAAGGCGGCCAACACTCCTTTTTATTACCGTGACCTCATGAATGAGGTGGCCAAAATCAAGGGTTACACCGAAGAGGACATCCTCCGGCTGATTGCCCAGTTGTATACGGAGATTAACGTGGACGGCCGTTTCGCTTGCGTAGGCAACAACCTGTGGGGACTGAAGCGCTGGTACCCCGTTGACAATAAAGAAGGCGAGATGGGCGGCACCAAGCGTCCCCGCATCATCAATGATGACGATGACGATCTGGATGAAGAGGAATATATCGACGAGGAAGAGGAAAGCTTCCCGGCCGAGGAAGAGGACTTCGACTCCTTCGACGAAGACCACGAAGAAGTGGCCGAAGAAGAAGACGAGTTGTTCACACCGGACGAAATCGAAGAAGAGCTGGAAGAGACCGACGAAATTCAGGAGCTTGATGAAGAACTGGACGGGGCGGAGGAAGAAGATTCGGACTTCGAGGAAGATACCGATGAAGGCGATGACGAAGAAGATAAATAAGTTGTATTTTTCCCGCTTTGGCAGAGTGTGTCGATAGACGTTCTTTTTTGCAGCGCAACCTTGACATGCTTATGCGAAAGAGGGTAATATATTGCATGGGCTTTGGATTTAGTGATCCGAAAGCGAGATCAATGACATTTAAAAGTGCCCCGTCTTTTTGGCGGGTCACTTTTTATTTTTTGCTCACGCAGACCTGAAATATGGAACAAAAAAATAACGCGCATGATCATGCAGGGGGTTAAAACTTGTGACGAAGTATATTTTTGTGACGGGCGGTGTTGTATCTTCCTTAGGCAAAGGCATTACGGCGGCGTCTCTGGGAAGACTTCTGAAGAACAGGGGACTGAAGGTCACTATTCAGAAGTTTGATCCGTACATCAACGTGGACCCGGGCACCATGAGCCCGTATCAGCACGGCGAGGTGTTCGTGACAGACGACGGAGCGGAGACGGATTTGGACCTGGGGCATTACGAGCGTTTCATCGACATTAACCTGTCCAAGAACAGCAACGTTACCACAGGCAAAATCTATTCCTCAGTCATCACCAAGGAGCGCCGCGGCGAGTATCTGGGCGGCACGGTACAGGTTATTCCCCATATCACCAATGAGATCAAGGACCGTGTGTTCCGCGCCGGCCGGGAGGCTCAATCCGATGTGGTTATTACCGAAATCGGCGGCACTGTCGGCGATATCGAAAGCCTGCCCTTCCTGGAAGCGATCCGCCAAATCAAAAGCGATATTGGCCGGGATAATGTGATGTACATCCATGTTACGCTGATTCCTTACCTGAAGGCCGCCGGCGAGGTTAAAACCAAGCCTACCCAGCACAGTGTTAAGGAGCTGCGCAGCATCGGTATCCAGCCAAATGTCATTGTCTGCCGCACCGAGCACACCCTGTCCGAAGATCTGAAGCGCAAGATCGGCCTGTTCTGTGATATCGACGCCAATGCGGTGATCGAATGCATTGATGCCGATACCCTGTATGACGTGCCTTTGATGATGCGCGAGCAAGGGCTCGACGATATTGTTGTCAACCACCTGAAGCTGAACACCAATGCCCCCGACATGACGGAGTGGGAAGCCATGGTTCAGAAGGTGAAGCAGTTGAAGCACACCACCGAGATCGCTATTGTCGGCAAATACGTGGCCCTGCATGACGCGTATTTGTCCATAGTGGAAGCACTCTCCCACGCCGGCTTTGCCTGCGATTCGGAAGTGAAGATCCGTTGGGTCAACGCTGAGGATGTTTATGAGCACAACGTGGACGAGCTTCTGGGCGGCGTTGCCGGGATTCTCGTACCAGGCGGCTTCGGCGACCGGGGCATTGAAGGCAAGATCATGGCCATCAAATACGCCCGTGAAGAAAGAATCCCGTTCTTCGGCATTTGCTTGGGCATGCAGGTGGCGGTTGTGGAATTCGCCCGCAATGTGCTTGGCTTGGAAGGCGCCAACAGCTCCGAAATCAACCCGACCACCGGCTATCCGGTTATCGACCTGCTGCCGGAGCAGAAGGACATTGAGGACTTGGGCGGCACTATGCGCCTTGGTCTGTACCCCTGCAAAATCGCCTCCGGCTCTTTGGCTGAGGCTTGTTACGCCGATGAGCTGGTGTATGAGCGCCATCGCCACCGGTATGAGTTCAACAACGCTTACCGCGATGCTATGGAGCAAAAGGGATTCCGCATTTCCGGCACGTCTCCGGACGGACGCCTGGTGGAGATGATCGAGCTTCCCGACCATCCGTGGTTCCTGGCGGTTCAGTTCCATCCCGAGTTTACCTCCCGCCCCAACCGCCCGCAGGCGCTGTTCCGGGAGTTCGTCAAGGCTGCTTTCACATTGTCCCATTAATAATGCTCCGCTCCGTGCAGGATTTCTGTGCGGAGCGGATATTTTATCAAACTGGAATACGCTGTAAGAAAATGAGTTTTTCGCAAACGCTTACATTAAGTGCTTTAATGACGGCTGCGAAGCTGCCTTTAAACAGTACAATCTCCTTCGGAGAGGGTGTTTTCTCACAATTTTGAAGAAATCCTCGAGGCAAGGCAGGAATTTACTCAAGGAATAGCGAATGTTATACCCATTCATTGGAATTGATGGCTTTATTCGCCGAAGAAGCTATTGTTTCGCAAGATAGGGAGGGTATGCAGTGGACAAGAAGAAGATTCTGATTGTGGATGACCAGAACGGAATTCGCATCCTGCTGATGGAAGTCTTCAATGTGGAAGGCTATCAGACGTTTCAAGCCTCCAACGGCAAGCTTGCCCTGGAAATCGTACGGAAGGAATCGCCGGATTTGGTGCTTCTGGACATGAAGATTCCCGGCATGGACGGACTTGATATTCTCAAGCATATCAAACAGATCGATTCGTCCATCAAGGTGATTATGATGACGGC
>JAQSYT010000284.1 GCA_029256065.1 Paenibacillaceae bacterium | reverse complement strand
AACAGAGCCGTCAGGCTGCGGGATGGTCAGCGTAATGTCGGGCCAATCCACCGCATCGGGACCGTCCGCCCGGACAGCCAGCTGCCTAGTTTTGGAATTGGTGCTGGTGCCGCTGAACAGGCCAACAGGCATATCAAAACGCTCCAGTCGGAAGGTAGCGTATTTCTGGGGCACCTCAAAATCCTCTGCTACTGCCGGACGGGTGGCAATGGTGCCGTTTTTGTCTGCTTGAATCTGGTCAAAGGTCAACGCGGCTCCATAAATCCGCAGAGAATCCATCTGTCCGCGGAACCCGTACTTAATCATCGCTCTTAATGCGGAATCATAATGCCACTCTGTTCCGATCAGCATATCCACATCATTGGGCAGCGCCCCTGGAAAAGCAGCGGCGGCACTTACTGAACCGACCAAAGCTCCGTTTACATAAAATTTGACACCTGTTCCTTCCTCAAAGGTTACTGCCACATGAAACCATTGACCTGCCTGGATTGCGGGGGAGGTGAAGGTCCATATATTCCACTTCTCGCCATAATCGTAGCCATACCGGAGCTTATTGTTCTCCAGCCCCAAATAAAACGTGGTTCCCTTCCAATTAGCGTCCCGTTTGCTGACGATGGGCTGGAAAGAATTCAAGTCCTGGGGTTTGATCCATGCGGAGATGGTCATTTCATTGCTGATTTTATCAAGCAGCCCTGTGTCCGCCACCTTCGCCTGATCGGCTCCGGTTAGAGACAGCGCCTTGCCGCCTCCCTCCCTGCCATCTACAAAAGCTGCAGGTGCGGTAATGGCTCCTGACAGCCCCGAGCCGCTGCTGTCCGTGAGAAGAGTCGCATTCTGGACATCCGGCTCCATTTCGTAACGGGCAATCAGCGGCACTTGGATGACATCCAGCGTAACCAGCTGCAGGGCATCGCTCAGAAGGGAACGGTTGCCCGCTAAATCCACCGCTTCAACACGGAAGCTGTATGCCGTGGAGGGGGATAATCCGTTTAATTGCCAGGAGGTGCCGGCAACGTATGTTACCAATTCTGTACCGGAATACAGGTTATACCCCATAACCGCAATATTGTCCGTGGACGGGTTCCAGCTTAAATCCAACTGGGTATCGAGAACGTTCGCGGCAGTCAAACCTGTTGGTTTAGAGGGTAATTCGTAGTCAGGCGCCGCGGTGCCGTACAGATTGAAATCATAAACAGACCAATAAACTCCGGCTGAGCCTGTCAGAATAATCCGCACAAACTTGGCGGTCTGTTCGGGAAAGGTTACCGTGATGCGGGAGGTGCTTCCCGTTCCCACCGCAACCGGCTCACTCCAGACGGTGCCGTCATTGGAGACGCGGATCTCGTATTTGCGGGGATAGTCGCTTCCTCCGTCAATTACAAGCTTGTTGTAGGTCTTATCCCCCGGACCTGTATCCACCTGGTACCACATGCCTGTGGTTTGAGCGGCGCCGGTTGTCCAGCGGGTGGTGGAGCTGCTGTCGATGCCCTGCTTGGCTGAGGCGTCACCTGCCGATGCCTTAGCGGTCCATAATGTCCGGTTTAAGGCATTTGTTGTGGTCACCGGTAGAGCAGTGCCGGCCGCGGAGACATTGCCAGCCGCATCAAGCGCTGTTACCGTGAAGGAATAGCCTGAATTGGCTGCAAGCCCGGTTATCTTGGCAGAATTGGCGGAGGAGAAAGCAACCCACCGGCTCCCTTCATAAATGTCATAGCCGTAAACGGCGGCATTGTCCGCAGAAGGCGTCCAGCTTAATTGGACTTCTGTATCATATACGGCGCTTGCTTGAACTCCGCCGGGAGCAGATGGCGCCGCGTTGTCCGTATCCCATACCCCGAATAGGTTAACATCATAGATGGACCAATAATTGCCGTTTGCAGCATTGGCCGTGACCCGGATGTAGCGTTCGGTTTGTGAAGCAAACTCTACAGTGAGTACGGAAGTGGAGCCGGTGCCGGAAGCAATGGGTTGGCTCCAAGCCGCTCCATCCGCAGAAACCGAAATGCTGTACCGCCGGATATAATCCCCGCCTCCCTCCAACACTAGCTTGTTATAGGTCTTTGGGGCTGCCCCCGTATCAATTTGAAACCACATGCCTGTGGTTTGGGCTGTGCCGGAAGTCCATCGTGTAGAGCTTAAGTGGTCAACCCCCAGCTTGGCTTCAGTCGTTTTATGTGAAGCGCTTACTGTCCATCCCGCACGATCCAACGCCCCATTAACCAAGTTATAGGCTTGACTGGCGGCAGATGTATTGCCCGCGGCATCCCGGGCTTTTACGGTAAAGGAATGGCTTCCCCCGGCAGCAAGACCGGTCACCCAATAATGGGGAGAACCGTTGGGGGTTGAGCCTACATACGCCGTTCCGTTATAAATGTCGTAAGCCGCTACGCCCACATCATCAGTTGAGGGAGTCCAGGCAAGATGAACTGCGTCAGATGTTCTCCATAAGGAACCAGGGTTCGATGGAGCTGTAGGGGCTTGAGTGTCTGCAAACGCTTTCAGTAAAGTTGATGGAATGGCGTAAGAAACGAGCCCCATAACCATGGTTAAAATGAGAGTAATTGAGATCCATTTTTTATGCATTTTTCTCATCATATTCCTCCTCCATTTTGTCTTAAACAAGATCACTATCTCAGGTATGACAAGCTTTTGACCGTTCCCTGCCTGCACCTCCTCAGGAGTAATAATTTATTACTTCTCTACTTACAGGTACATCGTAATAGGATCGCCTGTAAGGGGCAACATACATATTTCCCACTACTAACCAAAAGTCAAAAACCCTTGTAGACAGCGAAAAACCGGCGCATCTTCCTGCGCCGGCTGGTTGAAATTGGTTCTATTTCCCAAATTAGTGTGTGCCAATCTGTCCTTTGTCCGTATCATTGGCGTTCAGATGATTATGAGACAAAATTTGATCCACCTCATGCTTTACACCCGGGTCCTGCTTAATCAGCTCCTCCACCCTGTCCAGGGACTGATTGGTCTCCGGTTCTTTATGGGTTTTGAGGTTACGGTCCGCCATGGACATCATGGCCTTGTCCACTACCTTGGAGAAGCTGTCCCCCATTTGGGAAAATCCCATCAAAACTGTTTTGTTCGTTCTGTTCATGTACATGGCTGCCGCCGCACCTGCCGCTGCACCTACCAGAAAGCTTGTCAACCGCATTGAATGTCTCCTCCTTTTTAAAAAGCGATTATTCTTTCCCGTTTATTTTCGTCACCCAAGGCCGCACTTATGTGAGAAAAAAACAGGGAGTCCCTTAGAAGCATCCTTCGGACTGCAAAGTATGGTAAAATAAGCCGGAAAGGTGGTTACTCCATGATACCCAATCGAAAAATCTCAGCAACTTTAGCAGCCGCGGCTGCAACTGCTCTTCTGCTGGCCTCCTGCGGAACGTCGGAAGCCGTACAAAATCCGGGCATAGCTGCTGCACCTGCCGTCAGCCCCGGAGCCGCACTGGCTCCTTCCACGGCTCCCTCATTCAACCCTACTGCTCCTGCCGTGAGCCAGCAGCCGGCTGTTACGGTAGTACCATCGGCCAGTCCAACTCCAGCCGTTGCCGTCAAACAATACCGGATCAACAAAAACTACGATGTGGTCCCGTTGGATACTGCACTGGATGCCAATAAAAAAGTGGTGCTGCTCACCTTTGACGACGGCCCCAAAAAAAGTGAAACCTTAACCCTTATCCTGGATACGCTGGACAAACATAAGGCCAAGGCCATCTTTTTTGTGAACGGAAACAGAGTCAAGCAAAATCCGGACCTTCTGAAGCTGATCCAACAGCGCAAGCAAACCATCGGCAACCATACCTGGGACCATGTGGATTTAAAGAAGGAACCGCCGGAGAAAGTGGACACCCAAATTGGCGATGTGCAGACCATTGTGAAGGAGCTGACCGGCGAAGCCCCTGTGTTCTTCAGGCCCCCCAACGGCTCGGGCAGCGATTATGTCCGTGAAGCGGTTAAGAAAGCAGGAATGGTGTACATGACCTGGTCCAACGGCTCTTTGGATTGGGATACCAAAACCGCCGATAAGCCGCAGGAGGTTATTGACAATGTATTGAAGCAGCTCCATGCCGGCAGCAATATTCTCATGCATGAGCTTACTTGGACAGCCGAGGCGCTGGACAAGCTGCTGACAGAGCTGGAGGCAAAGGGCTACAGCTTTGTAGACCCGGCTGCTATCGCTTTGGAATAACTGCGGAGGGAGAAACACATGAATATTATTCAGGTTACAGAGGCCAATATTACTGAGGAGCATATCTGCTGTGTGTTGGCGGATAAGAAGGGCGAAAGCTGCGTCTCCTCCAAAAAAGCTTGGATGAGGGAACGTTTCGCCGACGGTCTTGTATTTAAGCGTCTTGATGCCCGCGGCAAAGCTTTTATCGAGTATATCCCTGCCGAAAAAGCCTGGTACCCCATCCAAGCTGAAGGGTATATGCATATCAACTGTTTTTGGGTCTCCGGGCAGTTTAAGGGACAAGGCCACGGGGCAAGGCTGCTGGAGGAATGCATCACAGACGCCAAAGCACAAGGCAAACACGGCTTAACTATTCTCTCCTCCGCAAAAAAGCTGCCCTTTTTATCTGAAGGGAGCTACTTAAAGAAAAAGGGGTTTGTGATAGCAGATCAGGCGGCCCCCTATTTTGAACTGCTGTACCTTCCGTTTATGGGGCCGGGAGAGGCTCCCCTTCCCCGCTTTAAAGAACATGCAAAAAGAGCCCAAGCCGAAGAAGGCTCCGGTGTGCTGCTGTACTATACAAACCAATGCCCCTACACCGACAAGTATGTACCGCTGATTCAAGAGCTGGCACTGGAGCGGGGCATCCCCTGCAAGCTGGTCAAGATTAAATCAGCAGAACAAGCGCAGGATTCTCCGGCTCCCTTTACAACGTACAGCCTGTTCTATAACGGAAAATTTGTGACTCATGAAATCCTGACAGAGAAAAAGTTTTTGGCTGTTTTAGCGGAAAACTAAGCTTAAGCAAAAAAAGCCCCGCACCGGCGCTGACACCGGAACGGGGCTTTATCTTTTCTTACAAATACTCGTTTTCGTGGCGTGCCTTCAGGCGGACCCAACGGCGTTCCACTTCACCTTCAAAGGATTTATAGGCTTCGGCATATTCGGGTTTAATCATATGCTTGGTTTTGCCCATTGTCTTCAACCAGTCGGACAACGGAACCCGCTTGCCCTTGTCTTCCGGATTGTACGTGATGGTGGTGATGCCATGCTCGATTTCCAGAAGCGGGAAGAAGCAGGAATCAACCGCAGCTCCGATAATAGAGGTGCCTTCCTTCTCCTCGGACAGCCAGTTCAACGGACAGGTGATGAGGATTTTACCATACACCAGACCCTCATTCTGTGCATACCATTGTGCCTTGGCCGCCTTCTTCACCAGGTCCTGAGGGAATGCTTCAGAGCCTGTGAAGACGTAAGGAATGTTGGTAGCCGCCATAATTTGCGCGGTGTCCTTGTGATGGAACATCTTGCCTCCTTGGTGCTTGCCTACGTTGGAGGTAGAGGTTCTGTGACCCAGCGGTGTGGAATAGGACAATTGGGCACCGGTGTTCATGTAACCCTCGTTATCATACTCCAGGATAATCATCTTGTGGTTCCGGAGAGCAGCACCGATAGCTGCGCCCATACCGATGTCCATGCCGCCGTCACCGGTGACCATAACAAAGGTAAAGTCGTCCTTCAGACCCAGATGATCCAGTTCGCCGCGGGCTTTACGTTGCCAGAAGGCTTCCACTACGCCGGACAGGGTAGCGGCGCCGCTTTGGAACAGGTTGTGGATATAGGTTGCCTTGTGGGCAGAATACGGATAGCCGGTGGTAACAACCATCGCACAGCCCGTATGGAACAGGGAAACGATATCCCCTTCAATACCCTTAAAGAACAGCTCCAGGCCGGAGAAGATACCGCAGCCGGGACAAGCGCCGTGTCCGGGAGCGATCCGTTTCGGCTTTTTGGTCAATGCGCGAAGCGGCGGAACCTTCACGTTCAGCTTGCCGGAGGTTTCGTCCTTGGTAACGGTGATCAGGCCGGTCTTGAGGTCCTCGAACTTCATCGGGTTCAAAACGCGCTTCATCTTCTTGTCCGGATCGCCAGGAGTATGTCCGTAGTAAGCAAACGGAACCTCAACCTTGCCTTTGGCAACGGCGTCCAGAGCAAATTCGAACATCGCGTGGCCGTCTTCAGCAAAGAAGTCCTTGCCGCCCAGACCGTAAATCCGGCTGACGACCATAGTGGACGAATTGCCATGGGTGAAGAGCGCCGCTTTAATTTCGTTAACCATATTGCCGCCGTATGCGCCGTAAGAATCAGCACGGTCGCCAACGGTGACCGCCTTTACATTCTTCAATGCCTCCACAATTTCCTTCTGCGGGAAAGGACGGATAATGTTAGGCGCGATGGAGCCGGCCTTGATGCCCTTTTCACGGAGCTGGTCAACCACATCCTTAATGATTTCCGAGGAGGAGTTCATCAAGAATACGGCCACTTCTGCGTCTTCCATCCGGTACAGATCCAGAATCGGATAGTCGCGGCCGGTCAATTCCTTGTACTCCTGGCGGATGCGGTCATAGACGGCACCGGCACGGTACATGGCTTCGGATTGCTGGAAGCAGTTATTGATATAGTCCGGCTCGTTCATGTACGGGCCGACAGTAATCGGATTGTTGCGGTCCAGCACGTCCGGGTAGCCTGCCATTTGAGGGGGCTCACCGATAAAGGCATGCACATCCTCACGCTTGGCGAAGGTCTGCACCCGGCGTTTTTGGTGAGAGGTGAAGTAGCCGTCGGAAGCAACCATTACAGGCAAGCGCACTTCCGGGTCTTCAGCCAGCTTAATGGCCAGGATGTTCATATCGTATACGGCTTGGGGATCGCGGCACATCAGGATCGGCCAGCCAGTGTTCAAGGCAAAGTACAAGTCGGAATGGTCAC
>JAQSYT010000283.1 GCA_029256065.1 Paenibacillaceae bacterium | reverse complement strand
ATTCCGGCTATGTCCGCATGAAAAGACAGGTGGATCCATTACCGGATACATCCATCCTCATTGCACACAACTTGACAGATGAAGCAGCGCCTCATCCTTCGAAATCGTTCACCTTGTCAGTCTCACAGGACTGTCCGTTAAAGGTGCTATTTGGTTACAAGAATTATCCCATGTTCGACAAAAGAAGTCAAGAGCGAAGCGTTTTTTCCATCCAATAAAAACCCGGCTCCGCCTGAAAACCCAGCATATCCCGGTTAATATGGAGCATCGGTCCGTTCAGGGAGTCATTATGGGTCCGCAGATAGCCTGCCTTCCAATCCCTGGCCTTCTCAATGGCCCACAGTTTTAAAGCAAGGGCTATGCCGCGGCCCCGGAATTCCCTGTCTACGCAGGTATATTCATGATACATGGACAAGGACGCCTCATTCCACAACAGCTGCACCATACCAACAGGATGGTCTCCAAAACAGGCCAGCAGGATGAGCTCGGGAGATGCCCCATCCGCCTCCAAAGTCCATTTGCGCCACCATTCATACATGGGCGGTTTCCCGGAAAAGCCGGGGATATCCGGCTGGGTCTTCTGGCAAAGGGAATAAAGCTTCCGCTCCATCTCTTCTCCCGGCAGCTGGTCAATGCTGCAAAAGAGAATTCCCTCCTTTTCCAGCATGCTGCGCTTCTCCTCCCAAGCTGGCCCGGCATAGACCGCCACATCCAGCTTGGATTCGAAGGTTCTCCGTGTTGCTGCATACCCCCTCTTTCCCGCAAAAGCCACTGCATTGTTGTCCTCTTCCCGCACGGACAGCTTCAGGAGGGACGCTTCCACACTCTCCGCCCATTCATCTGCCGCAGAGTATAGGGCACTTCCTATCCCCTGGCCCTTGGCCTCCGGCAGAACTGCAACTGTCAAGAATAGATCCCCCGGCGCATCCCAGCCGGCCCGGACCGCCATGGCATACCCGCCGATCTCTCCGGACTCCTCCCGGACAGCTACCCAGCGGATACGGTCATAACCGCATAAGAGATTTTCATTGTTTTTCTTCAGTTCACCCTTTTGCGGGATAATCGTATCCTCTGCCTTCAGGCGCTCCACCGTAACCGGATCGGAATTCCAGCTGGAGAGCACCCTTGCCACCCCTTCATAATCCTCCGGTATCCGCATATTTCGAATGCTCCAACCCATACCGCATTACTCCTTCCGCTGTTTTGCTGTCCCCATTATCTCATGCGCATTCCGTCCGCGCCCGGCAACAAATGATTAAAGTGAAAGTCTCCTGATAATATCTACACCTATCCGCTCCCCTCGCAAAAAAACAAGCCCTCCTGAAAAAGGAGAGCTTGTTTTGTAGGCACCAGCCGGCCTGGCACAGCTTTTTAGAACCGCAGGTTTTGGAAACGCTCAACCGCTTTTTCGGTGTTCTCGCGGCTTCCGAAGGCGGTCAGGCGGAAGTAGCCTTCACCGCTTTGGCCGAAGCCCACACCAGGAGTGCCCACGATATGGGCCTGGGTCAGGAGCTTGTCGAAGAATTCCCAGGAGCCCATGCCCTCCGGAGTTTTCAACCAGATATACGGGGCGTTGACGCCGCCGAATACCTCAATGCCAAGAGCGGCGATGCCTTCACGGATAATTTTGGCATTGGTCATGTAATAGTCCACCAGCGTGGCGATTTGCGCCTTGCCTTCAGGGGAATAAACAGCTGCCGCACCCTTTTGGGTAATGTAGGAGCAGCCGTTGAATTTCGTAGTCTGGCGGCGGTTCCACAGTTCATTGACCACTACCGCATTGTTGTCATCATCGTAGGCCAGCAGTTCCTTGGGAACTACAGTATAGGCACAGCGCACGCCGGTAAAGCCTGCGGTTTTGGAGAAGCTGCGGAACTCGATAGCTACTTCCTTGGCGCCTTCAATTTCATAGATGCTCCGCGGCACATCCTTCTCCTGGATGTATGCCTCATAAGCGGAATCATACAGAATCACGCACTTGTTGGCCCGGGCAAAATCCACCCATTTCTTCAGTTCTTCCTTGGAAAGAGTCATGCCAGTGGGGTTGTTGGGGTAGCACAGGTAGATCAGGTCTACCTTTTTATCCGGCAGAGCAGGAATGAAGTGGTTTCCTGCATGGCAGGGCAGGTACACGATATTGGAGTAGCGGTTCAGATCCTTCACGTATTCACCGCTGCGTCCGGCCATGACGTTGGTGTCCACATAAACGGGATAAACCGGATCGGTAACAGCTACGACACTGTCGAGACTGAAGATTTCCTGGATGTTGCCCACGTCGCACTTGGAGCCGTCGCTGACAAATACCTCGTTGGCTTTAATATCGATGCCTCTCGCCTGATAGTCGTTTTCGATAATGGCGTTAAGCAGGAAATCGTAGCCTTGCTCCGGGCCGTAGCCGCGGAAGCTGGAGGCCTCTGCCATCTCGTTGACGGCAGCATGGAGTCCGGAGATGATGGCCTCCGGCAGCGGACGGGTTACGTCACCTATGCCTAAGCTGATGACTTCGGCGCTGGGGTTGTCGCTGATGAACTTCACCCGGCGGCGGGCAACCTCCGCAAACAGGTAGCTGCCTTGCAATTGCTTATAATTCTGATTAATCTTGGCCATGGATAATTTGATTCCTCCTGTTTCTCTTGTGCTTGCTCTGCTTTTCTATAAACTACCGAAATTCCGGGGTGAAATCAATGGATCGAGAGTTGATTCCTTTGCACTTTTCTCCGTGAGCCTTCGTTGGCCGGACTTCTAGTTCATCCGCAGACGGTCCAGCAGCTGGCTCATATCCTCCGGCAGCGGGGCGGAGAATTCCAGATACTCGCCGCTCACCGGATGGACAAACCCAAGCACAGCCGCGTGAAGAGCCTGCCCCTTCATTTCCTTGTCCCGGCTTTTGCCGTAGAAGGGGTCGCCAACCAGAGGATAGCCGATATATTTCATGTGAACCCGGATTTGATGGGTTCTCCCGGTTTCCAGCTTTAATTCGAGCACCGAAAATTCCTTCAGCCGCTCGGTCACTGTAAAGTGGGTAACGGCATTCCGGCTGTTTTTTTCGGTGACGGTAAACAGCTTCCGGTCATAGGTATCCCGCCCGATAGGGGCATCCACTGTGCCGATATCATGCTGCAACACACCGTGGACCACAGCAATGTATTTGCGGGTTACGGTATGATCCTTCAGCTGTTGGGCCAAGGATTGATGGGCATGATCGTTCTTAGCCGCCATAATCAATCCTGAAGTATCCTTGTCAATGCGGTGGACAATGCCGGGGCGCAGCTTGCCGTTAATGCCCGACAGATCCTTGCAGTGATGGAGCAAGCCGCTGACCAAGGTTCCGGTATAATGCCCCGCAGAGGGATGCACTACAAGCCCGCGGGGCTTGTTGACAACAATCACATGACTGTCCTCGTAGACAATTTCCAGGTCCATCGGCTCAGGTGCAATTTCGGTCTCTTCCGGCTTGGGAACCGTTACCGCGATGCTGTCGCCCTCCGCAACCTTATAATTAGGCTTCACTGTAAAGCCGTTAACCTGCACAAAGCCGTCGTGGATCCAATTCTGGATTTGCGTCCGGGATACCACTGTATCCATGGATTCGCCCACATATTTGTCAATACGCTGTCCGGCACATTCCGATTCCACCGTCAGCACCAGCCCGCCGGCTTCCTCCTGAAGCTCATCCAGCTCTTCCGCCTCTTCCGGAAAAGAATTGTCCAGCTCTTCCCTTCCGTTAACATCCATATCCAAGCAGCATTCTCCCTTCGTTCATGCTTTCAATGCTGACTTTGTCTTGCGCAAAGCCATCAGGAAGCCTGTTCTTCTTTTTGTTGTTGCATTGCCCGCTTTTCCTTGCGCCATTCGAACAGTGTATCCAAAAAAATCAGTCCCACACCCAGCACAATGGCGGAATCCGCCAGATTAAAAATGGCAAAGGTGTAATCCACATGTTTGCTGAACCACTCAAACTGGAAGCGGAATTGAAGAAAATCCACGACTTCCCCGAACAATGCCCGGTCGATGAAGTTGCCTGCCGCTCCTCCAAGCAGAAAACCAAGGGCGGTGGGCAAAAGCTTTTTGCCGGAGCGGATGGTTCTGAGCAGGTACCAAATCAAACCGGTGAGGATAACCACCGTGATGGATACGAAGAACCAGCGCTGCCCTTCCAGAATACTGAAGGCCGCGCCTGTATTCCGGTGGGAGGTAATGGAGAAAAACTCACCAATTACGGGTCTCGTCTCATAAAGATCCATTTTGTTGACGATGAGCCACTTGCTGGCCTGGTCCAAAACCAGCACCACAAAGGCAAGGATAAAATATAGCACGGAAAAACCCTCCCGACCCTTAGTCACTTCACTTCATCTCTATCGTCCATGCATATCCTGCATATCCAATAAACATTTTCCTTGCGGGAAAAACCAGCTTGCTACACAAACTACCGGTAAGACTCGTCGAGGATAAGGAGTTGCTTCTCCGGTATACGAGCTGAGACTTTTAGAAAGGAGCGTTTGCCTTGAACCATTTAAACGCCTCACAATTAAAAACACTGCGCCAACAGCTTCTCCGGGATAAGGAGGAGCTGACAAAACAGCTCCGGGAAAACGAACAGTTCGGCTTTCACGATTCCCTCCGCGAGGGGATCGGCGAGCTATCGGCTTATGATAACCACCCGGCAGACCTGGGCAGCGAGGTATTCGAACGGGGCAAGGATCTGGCCCTGGCCGAGCAAGCACAGCATCATCTGGCCGATGTGGAACGGGCCTTGTCCGACATGGATGCCGGAATTTACGGTATATGCAAAGCCAGCGGCGAACCAATTCCCTATGACCGCCTTACTGCCATGCCCACGGCGGAGTTCACCATAGACCACACACCGCCTAAGCCCCACTTTAACCGCCCGGTGGAGGAGGAATTCCTCCAGCCCCCCTTCGGACGGACCAGTCTGGATGAACGTTCGGACGAAACCGAATTTGATGGTGAGGATGCCTGGCAGGCCGTTGAAGCCTGGGGCACCTCCAATAGTCCGGCCATGGCCGAGAACCCCCAGGTGGAGAGCTACGACGACATGGAAATTGAAGCCGACGAGCAGGTCGGTTATGTAGAAGCGCTGGAAAGCTTCCTGGCCACCGATATTTACGGCAGGCATGTAACCGTTGTGCGCAATAAGCAATATCAGGAATACATGCACAGCGGAGAAGGCGAAGGGCTGCTGGAGGACAACACAGTCCAAGATGAATTCTGAACCGGTGCTTGGCAAACGGCTGCACCTGCGGACACCGCCGAGGAGCGGATGTGAAGCCGCCGCCGTCGAATCTACTCCCTCGTTCCAGCCTGCATCACCGGGAGGCGCCCTTTAGAGGGCGCCTTTTTGGGGATTGCAGGTACAATCTAACGGCGGCCTGGGCCGTTAGGCATATTTGCAAACACGCCCTAAACCATCTTTCGACCATCCCTTAGCCAATAACCTCGGCACAGCGTTCGCACAATGTGGAATGCTTCTCCACTGTCCCCACCTCGGGGGTAACAATCCAGCACCGCTCGCATTTCTCCCCTTCAGCCTGGCTGACCAGCACATGAAGGCCCTTGAAGGCCGCCGCTTCCTGCGGGTATTCCTCATCAGCCTTATGAAGCACAACCGCGGAGACAATGAACAGCTGATCCAGGTCCGCGAATTGCTGCAGCAGCGCTTCCGTTTCCTTGGAGGGATACAGATCCAGCTTCGCCCCCAGGGAATTGCCGATAAGCTTCTTGTTGCGGGCTTCCTCCAGCGCTTTATTTACCTCATCGCGGATACCGATAAAGGTTTCCCAACGGTGCTCCAATTCCTCGTCATAAACGCTGGTATCTGCCACAGGCATTTCAGCCAGTTGGACGGATTCCTCGGTCACACCCGGAATCAGCCGGTACATTTCATCGGCGGTATGGGGCAGAATCGGAGTCACCAGCTTGGTGATCGCGCAGAGTGCATCATAAAGCACGGTTTGCGCCGCCTTGCGGGCCTGATCCTCCGGTTTGCTGGCATAGAGCCGGTCCTTGACAATATCCAGATAGAAGGCACTCATCTCAATGGCGCAGAAATGATGCACTGCTTGGTAGACCTGCTGGAATTCGTAGCGGTTGTAGGCTTCAGTCACCTTGGCGATCAGCTTGTTCAACCGGATTACCGCATAACGGTCCAGGCTGTTCATGTCCTTTACAGAAACACGGTCCGCGGCAGGGTTGAAGCCGGCGAGATTGCCGTGGAGGAAGCGCAGGGTGTTGCGGATTTTCCGGTATACCTCGGCGGTTTGGGTCAGAATATTGTCGGACAGCCGCTGGTCGGACTGGTAATCTGCAGACGCCACCCACAGGCGGAGAATGTCGGCACCCAGCTTGTCGCAAACCTTCAGCGGGTCCACCGTGTTGCCCAGGGACTTGGACATCTTGCGCCCTTCCCCATCCAGCGTAAAGCCATGGCTCAGAACGCCCTTGTACGGTGCGCAGCCGTTGACCGCCGTGCTGGTGATTAAGGAGGAGTTGAACCAGCCGCGGTATTGGTCAGAGCCCTCCAGATACAGGTCGGCCGGGAACTGGAGCGCCTCCCGCTGGCCCAGCACTCCTGCATGGGAGGAGCCGGAGTCAAACCAGACGTCCATAATATCCTTTTCCTTACGGAATTGGCCGTGGCCGCACTTGGGACATACGGAGCCTTCAGGCAGAAGCTCAGCTTCGTCGCGGATAAACCAGGCATTGGAGCCTTCCTTTGCGAAAATTCCGGCCACATGCTCAATGGTAGCCTCATCCACATGAGAATGCCCGCAGGATTTACAGTAGAAAATCGGAATCGGCACACCCCATACGCGCTGGCGGGAGATACACCAGTCACCCCGGTCGGCAATCATGTTATGCAGGCGGACCTCGCCCCAAGCGGGAGTCCATTCCACATTTTTAATTTCCCGCAGCATAGCATCCCGGAAGCCGTCAATGGAGGCAAACCATTGCTCCGTAGCCCGGTACATAACCGGCTTTTTGGTCCGCCAGTCAT
>JAQSYT010000282.1 GCA_029256065.1 Paenibacillaceae bacterium | reverse complement strand
TGCATCATATTCATTTACCATGGTTAGTTGAACCGCCAAAGCCGCTTTCCGGAGCGCTTTGGCGGTTTTTCGCATTTGATGCGCCAACCGAGGGGAATGCTTCTACCGTACTAACCTTTTGTTAACTACTGTCCGCCAAAATTTGAATATGCTACAATTGGAAAAGAGAGATGCGGGCTACCCATGCCTGCGAAGAGGATGACAGATAAATTGAGGTGAAGACATGCAATACAGACAATTTGGCGATTTGGACTTTCAAGTATCCTCCTTCGGGTTAGGATGCATGCGGCTTCCCCTGGAGGAGCAGCCTGACGGCAGCAGAAATCCGGCCCGTATTCATGAAGAAGAGGCTATTGAACTTATCCGGTATGCGATTGATCACGGTGTTACATATGTGGATACAGCATATCCGTATCACGGTGGCAACAGTGAGCTGGTAGTGGGCAAAGCCCTGAAGGACGGATACCGGGAAAAGGTGAAGCTGGCAACCAAGCTTCCCGTATGGCTATGCAAAACGTATGAGGATTTCGGCAAGCATTTGGACGAACAGCTGGCCAAGCTTCAAGTGGACTATATAGACTTCTATCTTCTTCATGCCCTGAACAAAACATCCTGGGCGAATATCATGTCCCTGGGGGTGCTGGATTTCCTGGATGAGGCTGTAGCTCAAGGGAAAATCCGCTATCCGTCGTTCTCCTTCCATGATGAGCTGCCCCTGTTCAAGGAGATTGTTGACGCTTACGATTGGAAGATGTGCCAGATCCAGCTGAATATTCTGGACGTTAATTATCAGGCGGGAATGGAAGGACTCCAATACGCTGCGGACCGGAATATTCCGGTGGTCATTATGGAGCCTCTGAAGGGCGGCAGTCTGGCGCGCAATATTCCGGATGATATCCTGGCTGTCTGGAATGAAGCGGAAGCCAAACGCAGTCCAGTGGATTGGGCTTTCCGCTGGGTGGGGAACTTCCCTCAGGTGACCACGATCCTGAGCGGAGTTAACGATCTGGAACAGCTGAAGGATAACCTGCAGATTTTTGATACGATTACACCGGACAGCATGAGTGGTACAGAGCTTGATATGGTGCATCGGGTCAAGGAAATGTATGACAGCAAAATTAAGGTGGGCTGCACCAAATGCGGCTATTGTGTGCCTTGTCCGGCAGGCGTCGCCATTCCCGATGTGTTTGCCCTGTACAATAAGTCCTCTATGTTCAATGCATTGGAGGATTGCAACAAATTGTATGTAAATATGGTGAGAAAGAGCGAGGACGCTTCCTTGTGTGTAGAGTGCGGCAATTGCGAGGAAGCATGTCCCCAGAGCATTCCGATTATTGAAAAACTGGCGGAAGCCAATCTGGTATTGGCAGGCCGTTAAGCGCTATTCAACATTTCAAGGCAGCTCTTTCTGGGGTGTGTGCACACACCTTGATGAAGGCTGCTTCTTTCCATTATTTGGCTGTTATGAAAAAACGCTGAAAAAAGTGAGGTTACGCAAAGACTGTGATATACTGGAAGCATCCTCATATTTATCATTCTACAAAATGATTCATCATTCTTAGGGAGGAGGAAGAAAAATGACAAAAGCTACCGGGATTGTCCGTAAGGTAGATGAATTGGGCCGGGTGGTCCTGCCCATAGAGCTGAGGCGTACCATGGGTATAGCTGAGAAGGATGCCATCGAAATTTATGTGGATGATGAGCGGATCATCCTGAAGAAATATGAGCCTGCCTGTATTTTTACCGGATCTGCGGAGGACCTTATTTATTTCAAGGGAAAAATGATCAGCAGAGCAGCTGCAGAGGAACTGGTGGAGCATTGGAAGGAAAAGAACGGCTCCAAAGCATAACCGGTAAACATGCCCAGACCTAAATCAAACACCCGGCCCATGACGGGACCGGGTGTTATTTTTTCGGGAATAATTATTAACGTGCCCTGCCACGTCTGCCCATAAACAGGGTAACCACAAACAGGATCAGGAACAGGAAGAAGAGGATTCGGGCGATGTCCGCCGCCACATGGACAATGCCAACAAAGCCGAATACACCTGCCACAATAGCAACGACCAGGAAAATCAAGGACCATCTCAACATATCTCATCATCCTTCCGTTATTTTTTACCCCCGAATGAGGGATTCCGCACCGTCGATATAAATTTCAGTACCTGTCACATGGGAAGCTTCATCGGATGCCAGGAACATCACCAGATTGGCCACTTCCCGGGGGGAGCCGGGGCCGTTGCGCAGAGGCTGGTCACCGGCGGGGAATTCCACCGGAATACGGATTTCCTCCACCTCCGGCAGCGTCTCCGTGCTTTCGTCGATGTTAGTGGAGATGGCGCCGGGACAGATCACATTCACCCGGATCCGGTATTGGGCCAGCTCCAGTGCTGCCATCTTGGCAAAGGCTACCTGGCCTGCCTTGGTTGTGCTGTAGGTGCTGAAGCCAAAGTTGGAGAAAATCCGGTTGCCGTTTACGGAGCTGGTGATGATAATGCTGCCCCCTTGCTGCTTGAGATAAGGGATGGCATGTTTGACGGTCAGGAAGGTTCCCTTCAGATTCACATCCACCGTCTTGCTCCATTCCTCCAATGGCATGGATTCGATGGGGGAGAGGGTGCCGTTAATGCCTGCATTGGCGAACAGGACATGGAGCTTTCCTCCAAAACGGGAGGTGCCCTCCCGGAATGCGGCTGCAATGGCATTCTCGTCCGTAATATCCAGCGGAACTGTTGCCGCTTCCCCACCCAGCTTGCGGATGGCTTGCTCTACCTCGGCTAGCCGCTCCTCATCCTTGTCCGCCAGCAGCACGCGGGCTCCATGCCTCGCCATCAATAGGGCAGTGGACCGGCCGATGCCGGAGGCGGCTCCGGTTACCAGTGCCACCCGGCCCTTCAAGCGGGCATTACCATCCGTTTTAATTTCCAAAGGACGCCCTGTCATATGCATTCACTCCTTCGCGATAACCACGGGTATAGGCATTCCAGCTGCCTTGGAGCTCTTCTTGGGAGACGTTCCCGATAACACTGATCTGTTTACGTGAGCCGCCGATGACAGCTCCGTCTTCAATGATGGCACCTTCGCCGATAATAGCATGGGAGATCAGCACATTCTTGCCAATGACCGCATTGGGCATAATAATGCTGTCGGTTACCAGACTGTTTTTGCCCACCCATACGCCGTTGGAAATAACGGACCGTCTGGCACGGCCCTCCAGATAGCAATGCTGGTGCAGAAGGGAGGCAGAGCCACGGTCATCCTCCATGCGCAGCATCTCATTCTGGAGAGATAAGCTGCCGGCCAGCCGCATGGGCCAAGTTGGCGGATTCAGCGTCAGTTGGGCGGGAGAACCCAACAGATCCATATGGGTGCGCCAGAGGGTATCCACCGTCCCCACATCCTTCCAGTATCCCTCAAACGGAAAGGCATATACCCCGGCTTGATCCTTCAACAGCTTGGGAATAATGTCCTTGCCAAAGTCATGGGAGGAGCCCGGATCGGAGGCATCCTGTATCAGGAGCTGGCGCAGATCGGACCAGCGGAATACATAAATCCCCATGGAGGCCAGGTTGGACTCCGGACGGCGCGGTTTTTCATGGAATGCGGTGATCCGGTGATCAGCATCTATCGACATAATGCCAAACCGGCTGGCTTCCTCCAATGGAACCCGGATGACAGAAATAGTGGCAGCTGCATTCCGCCTATTGTGGAATTGCAGAATCTCCCTGTAGTCCATGTGGTAGATATGGTCGGCAGATAAGATCAGGACATTTTCCGGATGAAGCTGGTCAATGTAAGAAATATTCTTATAGATGGCATCCGCAGTGCCTGTGTAGCCTTCATCCTGCTTCAAGCCTGCGGGGAGCAGGGTAATGTTGGGGTTGTTGCTGCCCAAATGCTGGTGCAGGGTATCCGCACGGTATTGAGTCAGTACGCCAATTTTCTCGACGCCCGCATTCAGGCAGTTGCTTAACGGGAAATCGATCAGGCGGTATTGTCCGCCGAAGGAGACTGCTGGCTTGGCATGAGTCAAAGTCAGAGGACGCAGTCTTTTACCTTCTCCGCCCGCAAGCAGCATAGCGATGCAATTAGTTGTGTTCATGTTTGTTTCCTCCTTGTCGGGTATGGGGTTGTTGACAGCTGCAAGGGGGCTGGGCCAAGGTCTGTTCAATGGATCGAAGCATATTTTTTATTTCATCATTTTCTTTTTCAGCCTTATAGGTAATGGCAAAGTTCAAAAGCGCCTCCTGCTTGTCCCGTGCTGCCTGCCGGTTCTGGCTCATGAGGATAAAGGGGGCCTGCAGCGCCGAGATACAGGACAGGATCAGATTAAGCAGGATAAAAGGAGGCGAATCGAACTGCAGAAACAGCATGATGGAATTCAATATCATCCAAATAGCAAGAAAAGCAAGGAAAATAAGGATGAAGGCCCAGCTGCCTCCGAAGGAGGCAACCTTATCGGCCAGCCGGTCGGAGCGGGAGGTTCGTTTCTCCTGTTCCTCTGTAAGCCGGCATTTAATTTTGGTGTTGTATTCTTCCACAATCTTGCTGATGCGTGCAATTTGCTCATGGCTTAAGGGGGAGCTCTGCGCTTCTTTGTCCAGTTCATCCAGCAGGAGGCTGGCGGTGTTACCGGAGAACTCCTCCATATACCATCAACTCCCTTCAGGTTGCCAGGATCTATGTATGACCCGAAAGCTGAAGCTGTCCAGTTGGATGGTCATATGACCATCTGCTACGGGAACCTCATCATTAGTCCAAGCATCCTTCCAGTCATTGGTTTCCAGAGCAAGGGAGACCTCTGCAGGCTCCTCGGAATGATTAATCCAAATTAAGGCATGAGAGCCGTCTGCCACCCGTTCATATACAATGGCGGGGTTGCCGCCCTCCGCATGCAGCATCCGGTAACGACCAGTGCTCAAAGCAGGAAGATCACGCCTTAGATGAATGAGTGTCTTGAAGAAATCCAGCAGCTCCTGGTCCCGCATATCGGGATGCCACTCCATACTCTTCCGGCAGTCGGGATCATCGCCGCCCGTCATGCCGTATTCATCACCATAGAAAATACACGGTGTACCGGGGTACGTCATCATAAACAAGAAAGCATGCTTCAGCTTGCGCTTGTCCTCGATCCGGCTGGCTACCCGTCCTGTATCGTGGCTGCCCAGAAGATTGAACAGCACCTCATGGGCCTGCTCCGGATACCGCACGGATAAGCGGGCAACTGTCTCAGCAAAGCTTGCCCCGTCCAAGGATTCACCCTCGAAGTAATCCAGAATCCGCTTGCCCAAGGGATAGTTCATGGCGGAATCGAATTGGTCTCCCTGCAGCCAGGGGCCAGCGTCCGTCCAGCATTCTCCCACAATATAGGCATCCGGGTTGATGGATTTCACCAGTCTGCGGAAATTACGCCAGAATTCATGATCGATTTCATTGGCTACATCCAGCCTCCAACCATCGATCCCCGTTTCCTCCATCCAATATCTGGTGATGGTCAGCAGGTATTCCTGCACCTCCGGATGCGCCGTATTCAGCTTGGGCATATGACCGAAATTGCCGAATGTATCATAATTAGGCTGCCCGTCTTCTCCGCGAATCGGATAAGAATGAATATGGAACCAATCCTTGTATGGGGATTTTTCGCCTCTGTTCAGAACATCCACAAATTGCTCCAGGGCCTCGCTGCAATGGTTGAATACCGCATCCAGGACCACCTTGATTCCGCGCTTGTGGCATTCCTCCACTAACGCCTTCAGCTCCTCCTTGTTGCCCAGATTGGGATCAATCTGCTTGTAATCCGAGATATCATATTTATGGCAGGAGGGGGAGGAGAAGATGGGAGTCAAATACAATGCATTAATGCCCAATTCCTCCAGATAGCCCAGCTTCTCGCGAACTCCCTTCAGATTCCCGCCGAAGGCTCCGTCCAGTTGGGGCTCGTCTCCCCATTGAAGGAATTTTCCTTCTACCTGTGATTCGTCATAGTCGGAGGGAAGATTGAACCGGTCCGGCATAATCTGATAAAAAATTGCTTTTTTTGCCCAATCGGGCACCCGGAAAACCTCGGATTCATGCAGGTAAGGATATTCGAAATAGGCACCCGCATCGGGTGGCGGAGCATCCGTAAAGCCTGCTTCGGAAAACCAGAATTGTTCCTCTCCTTGCTGCAGCCGGAAGGCGTAGCACATTCGTCTTTTTGGGGGAATAACCGGAGAGAACCAATAATCGAACAAGGAATCGGCAGCGATTTTTTCCATGGCCAATTCCTCTTGGCCGTTCCCCCAGTCATACTTGTCCGCCACCTGTAGGAACACCTGCTCCGCGTCGCCGCGCTTCACACGCAGCCGGAGATGAACGGTTTCGTGATTGTAGGCATACGCCCAGCTTCCGCCAGCGGCATGATACAGTGCTTCAGCCTGCATCCGGACACCTCCTCTCGAAAATAGCCATTATGGATGTTTAGCCCCATGCATGGCCTTGTGATACCTTATTAAACCTGGGCGTGAAAGAAGAAACAGGAATGCTGCAAAATTTTAGGGCGTGTCTGATAACTCCGAGGGGAGCAGATTTTGGCGAATTTTCGTTCCAGGCAAGGCACTTTTCCGTGAGTTCACCGGGGGTACGTCAAGGGAAAGTAACGATAGCTCGGGGCGAAAAGGCGGTGAAAGATGCCCTCAAGCGGGTTTCAGACACGGCCTAGCCGATGGTCAAGGATTAAAAAACCTGCGGATTTCTAGACATGCTGCAAAAATGTGAGATATTATTAAGAGATAGGGCAAATGATATAATCATAGCTTCCGTTACGTAAAAGAGGTGGAATTTATGCGTATAGCAATTGTGGACGATAATCTCATTAACCAGATGATCATTGAAAAAATTCTTGACGGCGCCGGTTTTCTCAATCATGTTTCCTTCAACAATGCTGGGGAGCTATTCTCCTACTTGGGTATGGACCAGCAGCAGGCGGAGCGGGTTGAGGCTACGCCCGACTTGATTCTGATGGATATGATGATGCCCGGTGTGG
>JAQSYT010000281.1 GCA_029256065.1 Paenibacillaceae bacterium | reverse complement strand
GTGTCCAGAATCCTGCAGATTGCCCAGGATCATGGCATCCCCTTAAGCGGACTGAACCGGGACGAGGGGAGAGTGGAGAAGCTATTCCATCTGCAGACCCGGGATGAAATCATCCATTGGTTTGAATCGAAGCTGATCGGCCCCTTAATCCGGATTCTGTCCGAAAAAACCGATACCCAATATGTCAAAATCGCCGACAAGCTGGTGAGAATCATCCAGGAGCACTACCAGGAGGATATTACCCTGGAATCCTGCGCACAGCTGCTCAGCTACCATCCGGTGTATGTGAGCCGGATCTTCAAGCGGGAAATCGGAGTGACCTTCAGCGAATATCTGTCGGACTACCGGATGAAAATGGCCAAGGTCATGCTGGAGACCACGGATCTGAAAATCTCCGAAATCGGGGAGCGGCTGCAATACAAAAACATCAGCTCTTTTATCCGCAGCTACAAGAAGCTGTACGAAATCACACCCGGCCAATACCGGGACAAAATGATAAGGGGGAGCGCCGAATGAACCTACGCCCCGCCGTTCTGTGCGCCCTGCTGCTTGTCTCCGGCACACTCGCCTCCTGCGGCGGCCGTTCCGGCTCCGGCATAGACGGGACTGGAGAGGACAAGCCTTTTTATTTGACCATGGGCTTAAGCCTGACCGGAGAACTTCCGCCTAAGAATAATATGGTGGAGCAGGCCATTGAGGAGTACACGGGGACGGCTCTCCAGATCCAGTGGATTCCCTATTCGGCATATGAGGAGAAGGTGCGGCTGATGATTGCCGCAGGGGAGCTTCCCAAGCTGATCAAGCTGGGGTATTCGCCCACCATGATTGCCACGCTGAAATCAGAGCAGTTCTGGGAAATCGGCCCGTACCTGCCGGACTACAAGCAATTGCAGGCTGTAGACCAGCGGTATTATGAGAATATCTCCGTAAACGGCAAAATTTATGGAATTCCTCTCTTCCGTGACCTGGGACGGGCGGCTATCCAATACCGCAAGGACTGGTTTGACCGGCTGGGGCTGAAGCTGCCTGTCACACTGGAGGATTGGTACCAGGTTATCCGGGCGATGACTCTCGGGGACCCTGACGGCAATGGCAAGCAGGATACCTACGGTCTGGTTTTGGAGAAACGCTACAACCAGGAAATCAGCTCAATCCTAACCCGGATTTCCGTTTCCCAAGGCGGCCCGGCGAAGTGGAAGGTGGAGGACGGCCGTTTTACGCCGGAGTTTATGACCGAGCCCTTCTACGAAACCATGAAGCTGTTCCGGCGGCTGTACCAGGAAAATCTGATTAACCGTGACTTTGCCATTATGGATACCATTGAAACCACCAAAATGTATGAATCCGGACGGGCAGGGCTGATGATTTCAGGCGGCAATGCCCAGACCTGGAAAGACATGCTGGTTAAGGCTTCGCCTGGCGCACTTGTGGAGGTTGCCCCGCTTACCGGCCCTTCAGGCAGGCGTCTTCCGGGAGAGCCAGGTAATGCGGGCTTTCTGGCCATTCCCAAGGATGCGGTGAAGACGGAGGAGGAGGTCAAGAAGATTCTCGGTTTTTTAGACCGGTTGATGGAACCCACGATGCAGGCGCTATTAATTAACGGTCTGGAAAACCGCCATTGGGTGGAAAAGAACGGTCATGCGGAGATGCTGGACCGGACGCTTCATCTGAAGGAGGTGAAGCCGTACCGCGATATGCTGCCCCACCTGACTGAGCCGGAAACAGAGTGGAAGCGGAATCTGCAGCCGGAGCTGTACCGCAAAAGCCAGCGGCTCGGCAAGGAAAATGAAGCCTACATTGTGCCCAATCCGGCTTTGACCCTGGATTCCGCCATGTACGTGGAGCGGGGAAGAGAGCTGGAGATTCTAATCGCGGACGCCGAAACCAAATTTATTATGGGCAAGCTGGAGGAAGCCGGCTGGCTGGCCGAGCTGGAGAAGTGGAGACAATCCGGAGGTGACCGGATGATCAGTGAATATGAAGAAGCGTATGCAAAAAAACAGTAGAGGCAAGGCGGCGCCGGTCCGGGAGATCGGCAGCCGCTTTTTTTGTGTACGGATAGCTGCAGCAGAGTTGATTGGGGCATATGACCAGGTTGACTGGGGGTTATCGGAGGCTAATAAACGCCTTGGAGGGCAGGAAGTTGCCTGGGCGTTATTGCCGGGCATCCCGGGGGCCTCAATAATGGGGACCAGGGACTTATTGGCGAGACATCAGGGGGTGTTTGAAAACTCCGAGGGGAGCAGATTTTAGCGAATTTTTGTTCATGGCAAGGCACTTTTGCGCAGGCGTACCGGGGGTACGTCAAGCGAAAGTAACGAAGCAAGGGACGAAAAGGCGGTAAAAGATGCCCTCAACGAGTTTTCAGACACGCCCTAGACAAGGAGGTTGCGAAATGAAGCAAGACGCTTACGCCCCGGCTGGAGCAACGGCTGTTCCTGCACGGCGGGGGAAGATGGGCATTCTAAGGAAGGACCTGCTCCGGGACAGATGGCTGTATCTCATGCTGCTTCCGGGTGTGCTGTACTTTATTATCTTCAAATATGTGCCTATGTACGGGGTGACTATGGCCTTCCAGGACTACAAGCCCCATCTCGGATTTTTTGACAGCCCTTGGGTGGGACTGAAGCACTTTCAACGGTTTTTTTCCGAGCCGCAGTTCGGCATGCTGTTCCGCAATACAGTGATTCTGGCCGTATACAATATTGTGTTTTTCTTTCCGCTGCCCATTATTCTGTCCCTGATGTTAAATGAGGTGCGCCGCGCCAAATTCAAAAGCTTCGTGCAAACACTGGTATACATCCCCCACTTTGTATCCTGGGTGGTGGTGGTGGGTATTTTCTACATCCTGCTGACCACGGAAAGCGGCATCTTAAACGAGTTCCTGTACCGGATCACCGGCCGCAAAATCGCCTTCCTGCTGGAGGCGGAATGGTTCCGGACCATGATTATCACCCAATCCATCTGGAAAGAGGTAGGCTGGGGAACTGTCATCTTCTTGGCTGCGTTGGCAGGGGTGGACCTGCAGCAGTATGAGGCGGCAAGAATTGACGGAGCAGGCCGCTGGCGCCAGCTATGGCATATTACCCTTCCGGCCATCCGCAGCACCATTGTGATTCTTCTGATTTTGCGGATGGGCAATTTTATGGACTCCGGGTTCGAGCATATTTTCCTTATGCTGACGCCCACCAACCGGGAGGTAGGCGAGGTCTTCGACACCTATGTCTACACCAAGGGCTTAACCCAGGCCCAATACAGCTACAGCGCAGCAGTGGGGCTGTTCAAATCCAGCATCGGCTTGGTCTTGGTGCTGGGCTCCAACTGGGTGGCCAAAAAATTCGGTGAGGAAGGCATCTACTGATGCCCTGCTTCCTTCAGAAAGGACGGAAACGCACAACATGATTCATGATAAAACGCTGGGCAACCGGATTTTTGATATCATCAACCACACGCTGCTGCTCCTGATCGCTCTCATTTGTGTCATGCCCTTTGTATATGTAGTAGCGGTTTCCTTTGCCAGTCCGGCAGAGGTAGCCAAGGGCGGGCTGATTCTGTGGCCCAAGGAGTGGTCTCTGGCCTCCTACCGTTATATTTTTTCCACGGACACGCTGTTCAGGAGTATGCTGGTTTCCATTTATATCACGGTAGTGGGGACCTTCATCAATCTCCTCTTCACCTCGCTGATGGCGTATCCTCTGGCCAAAACCTATCTCCGGGGACGCCAGCTCATCCTCATGGGAGTATTGTTTACTATGCTCTTCGGCGGCGGCATGATTCCCACCTACTTCGTGGTGAAGGCGCTGCACCTGACCAACTCTCTGTGGGCTTTGATGATCCCCAGTGCCATCAGCGCCTTCAATCTGATTGTGCTGAAGAACTTCTTCCAGAACATCCCGGACGGTCTGGAGGATTCCGCCCGCATCGACGGCTGCAATGATGTGGGGGTGCTGTTCCGGATCGTGCTTCCCCTGTCTCTTCCCGCCATGGCCACCTTCGGGCTCTTCTATGCGGTAGGGCACTGGAACCAGTTCTTTAATGCGATTCTGTACATCAACGACAACCGCATGTGGCCCATTCAGGTGCTGCTTAGGGAAATCGTCATTCTCGCCCAAAGCAGCATCGGCGATACCACCATCGACAGTGCGGATATCCAGCCCTTGACCATCCGGATGGCTGTTATTGTATTCGCCACTATTCCGATTCTTCTGGTTTATCCGTTTCTCCAGAAGCACTTTGCCAAAGGCGTTATGCTGGGCTCGGTGAAGGGCTGACCGTCAGTCCGCGCCAGCTTTTCCGCTATGAGTCTCCGGGCAGTGGAAACCGGTCCGGTGCTGACATAGACATCCATTTTAATGTAAAGGGGCAACAAAAAGATGAAAAAACAAGCAGCATTATTAGTGGGAACCGCCATGCTGGTTACCACTGTCCTGTCGGCCTGCGGGTCTGACGAACCGCCCTCTGTGGCCGGAAGTCCGGCTGCGGGAAGCCCGGGGGCAAGCGGCCAGCCGGCCAAGGTGGAAAAACCGCTGGACCTGACCATTACGATCAATCAGGTGGGGGAGGTGCCTGCCAAGGGTAATGCCCTGGAGCAGGGGCTGGCGAAGTACACCAATACCAATCTGGACTTCCAATGGATTCCCACCTCAGCTTATGACGAGAAAATCAATGTGATGATTGCCGCAAGCGAGCTGCCCAAGCTGCTGAAGGTCAATTATGTGCCTACCATCATCAACGCCATGAAATCCGATGTATTCTGGGAAATCGGGCCACATCTCAAGGATTATAAGAACCTGGCCGCCCAACCCCAAGCGTATTATGACAACATTAAGGCCGACGGCAAGCTCTACGGCATTCCCCTCTTCCGGGATATGGGACGGGCAGTGGTTCATTACCGCAAGGACTGGATGGATGCGGCAGGCTTGAAGCTGCCCAAAACTCTGGACGACTGGTATGCGGTGTTCAAGGCTATGGGGGACGGAGATCCGGACAAAAACGGCAAAAAAGACACCTACGGCTATCTGCTGGATAAGGCCTATAACCAGGGAACCGGCTCTACTCTCACCCGTTTCTCCGTGGCCCAGGGCGGGCCGAATAAGTGGAAGGTGGATGACAAGGGTACCTTTACCCCGGAATTTATGACGGATGAATTTTTTGCCACCATGAAGCTGTTCAAGCGGCTGTACCAGGAAAATTTGATCAATCAGGATTTTGCCGTGGTGGAGGCCTCTACCAACGACAAGGCCTATGAATCCGGCCGGGTAGCCTTCCGGATTTCCGGGGGCAATGCCCAGTCCATGCTGACCAACCTGGTGAAGGTGGTGCCCACTGCCCAGATGGACGCCGCTCCGCTGGAGGGACCGGGCGGCATCCGCGTTCCTGCGGAAAGCGGCAACGCAGGCATTCTGGCTATTCCCAAGTCCTCAGTGAAAACCGAGGCGGAGATGAAGAGGGTGCTGGGCTTCCTCGACAAGCTTCTGGATAAGGAAATGGTCTATCTGCTGAACAAGGGCATTGAAGGAAAACACTATAAAATCGACGGCAACTTCACCGTCTCCCTGGACAAGGATGCCGATGCCAAGGAAGTGAAGCCCTACCGGGATACACTGATCCAGCGGGGCGACAACTATAACATGGATAAGGTGACCAAGGACACGGACCTGTTCCTGAAGAACAAGAAAATCGTCAGCGAAAATGACAAGTATATCGTCAACAATCCTGCCCTGACTCTGGTCTCCACTATGTATACGGAGCGCGGCAAGGAGCTGGAGCAGATGATTACGGATGCCCAAACCAAGTTCATTATGGGTAAAATCGATGAGGCCGGCTGGAAGGCCGAAATCGATAAATGGAAAAAAGCCGGCGGCGATAAGCTGATGGAGGAGTACAAAGCCGACTACCTGAAGAACAAGAAATAATCGGTATTGCGTAAAAAGGCTGTCCCATGCCATTACCATGGCTTATGGGGCGGCCTTATCTATTTGCCGGGTTAAGATTGCCCGGACCTCTAGCATCTATAATATGTAACAGATAGTATCATAGAGAGGAAAGTGAGTATGTTCCGCAAAGGCAGGTTCACTATTCCGCATGTGTGACCCGTCGGAAAGCGGTCTCTCGGGGCTGGACCGGAGGCTGCTGCAGCATATGCTGCGTTACCTGGGCCATTCCGTAGAGCTTGTCGGAAACGGGGAAAAAGCGCTGCAGGCACATGCTGCCGGCCGCCGGGCCGGCTGGAGGGAAAGAGGCGCTTATTGCGCTGACCGCTTACCCCAGCGAGGAACGGGATAAGGCATGCAGGGAAGCAGGCTTCGCCGAGGTCATCCGCAAGCCCATCCGGATGGAGGGGCTGCGCCAGCTTATCCTGCGCCATACCAACTAGAGCCAGGGGGCGAATAATGCCGCGGCGGAACGCCAAAAAAACCAGGAAGCTACGCCCAAGCCCGGCGCTTAGTCTCCTGGTTTTTTCCGTTACAGAAATTTCCGGTTATTCTTCTTGCCGTCGAAGGTGAACAGCACCGGCTTATCCTCCACCACGGTTTCCAGGTGGATGGTTTTGCCCCAGAGGCGGTAGACATGCGGCAAGGTGCGCTCCACATACTTCAGATCCAGCTCAACACCCTCGTACATATGCTTCAGGAACAGCTCCCCGTTCCCCGTGTGGTTGCCGTCCGTAATCACCAGATAGGGAAAGCCGCCGTTGATCCGGGAATACACCAGCTGATCACGGATATTCTCCCAGGTTTTGTCGGTGACTTTCCATTCGGCGCCCTTCTTTTCGAACACGTACAGGTCCAGCTCCTCCACCAGCTGCTTGGTCAGGTAATTGCGGATGAAGGAGGTGTCGGAATCAACCTCACGCACCTCAAAAATCTTCGCCCGGCCTTGCCCCGGCTTGCGCCCGAAGCGGCGGATATCCTCCTCGCCGGGCTCATCCCAGCGCTTCTCAATGTTCTCCAAAATTTTCAACCCCAGATAATACGGATTCAGGCTGTTCCGGGACGGCTGCACCACGCCGGAGTTAAGCTTGGAGTATTCGATGGTCTCC
>JAQSYT010000280.1 GCA_029256065.1 Paenibacillaceae bacterium | reverse complement strand
TTTGCAAACTTCGAGGGGAGCAGATTTTGCCGAATTTTCGTTCCAGGCAAGGCACTTTTGCGCAGGCGTACCGGAGGGTACGTCAAGCGAAAGTAACGAAGCAAGGGACGAAAAGGCGGTGAAAGATGCCCTCAAGCGGGTTTGCAAACACGCCCTATGCTCTGGCGATTTTGATATACTCCGGTCAGCTCCGCGGCACCAGGTCGCAGGCGTCCGCCGGCATCCAGTGTTCGTCCTGTCCGTCCCACTTGACGTTGCAGCCAATGGGATTGGTCAGCGGCACGCTCAGCGGCTTGCCTGCCACAAGCTCCGACAAGGCGCGGTCCAGATCATTGGTGGTCGCTTTATCCGATTCCCGGGGGTTATCCAGCCCCCGGCCGGAATAAACCAGCTTCCGCTCCCCGTCGAATACATAGAAATGCGGTGTCCGCAAGGCACCGTAGGCCTTGGCTACGGCTTGCTCCTTGTCCCGCAGATAGGTCCAGGGGAACTTCTGCTCCTCCATCCGCTCTACCATGTGGTCGAAGGAATCATCGGGTTTCGTGACCTCGCTGTTGGCATTGATGCCGACAAAAGCCACCCCCTGCTCCTTATACTTAAGCGCAGTTTGGCGGGTAATTTCATCGGAACCGACAACATAGGGACAGTGGTTGCAGGTGAAGAAGATAACAAGAACAGGAGCTCCGGCAAAATCTTGCAGCGAATAGGTCTTCCCATCAGTGGCCGGCAAAGAAAAATCCGGCGCTTGTTCACCCAGTTGCAGCGTAAATGCCATGGTTTCGCCTCCTATACGGATTCCGGCAAAGGCCGTCCCTTAAATTGTACCGGAGCACTCGGGTATAAGACAAGGCGAAACCGGATGTTCCCCATGGAAAAGCTTTAAATCCACTGGACAACCTCTTCCGCCGGACGCCTGGTTTTGGGTTGAGGCTCCTTGGCTCGGTAACCGAAGCCAGCCATTACCGATACGCCGAAATGCTCCGGATCAAGAAACCCCTCTTCCTGCAGGATGCTCTCCACCGCTGCCGGATTGAAGCCTTCGATGGGACAGGAGTCGATGCCCAGGAATGCGGCGGCTGTCAGCATATTGCCCAGGGCAATATAGCTTTGTTTGCAAGCCCAATCAAACAGGGCCCGGTCACTTTCCAGCAGGTTGAATTCGTTGCGCTGGAAGTTTTCGTATACGGCCTTCATCCTTTCGGCCATAGCCTCCGGCAGGTTCTTGACCTCGGTCATCATCTTCGCGACGTATTCGCCGCTATAGATGACATCCCCGGACTTCCGGGCCAAGATCATGACAAAATGGCTGGCTCCGTTCAGGCTGTTCTGCGCACCCCAGGACACTGGGAACAGCTTCTTTCTCAGTGCCTCATCCTGGATTACAAGGAACTTCCACGGCTCGAAGCCGAAGGAGCTGGGGGACAGTCTGCCCGCCTCCAGAATGGTGCCGAAATCCTCCGGGGTTATTACCTTATCCGGGTCAAATTGCTTGCAGGCATGGCGGAATTCCATCACGTCCAGGAACTGCTGGTTTTTTGTGGAAATAGTTGACATCATCAAAACCTGCCTCTCAATTGGTATGCCATTACCTTAGCACAATCGGATACCAGATTGAAGTACGCACATTTTTGATATACAATATAATTTATATATCCTAAGTATCTTTTTTATCCTATTGGAGTGATGATGATGAAGCATCCTGACGAAGCCGAATGCCAGCGCCAGCCCTGCGCTGTGGAGATTACGCTGAACATGATCAGCGGCAAATGGAAAGGCATTATTCTGTTCCGGCTGCTTGGCGGCAAATTGCGGTTTAATGAACTAAAACGGCGGATGCCCAATGTCACCCACCGGACTCTGACCCTGCAGCTGCGGGAGCTGGAGGCCGACGGCATTTTGAAACGGACGGTTTACGCCGAGGTGCCGCCCCGGGTGGAGTATGAGCTCACCGAGCTGGGCCAGTCCATGTCCCCCATTATCCTGGCCATTTACAACTGGGGCGAGAACTATCGGAACAGCCAGAAAAATCTGGCGGCTGCGTCCCCGGAGGCCTCCGGCGGACAGCCATAACAAACGCACGGTTCATCCTGGGCTCCAGCTCTAATGGGACAACACGGGGATTGATTGAACGCAGAGGCGGAGGAGGATGGCTGTTTTGATGTAATGCAGGCATACCCTGCCGGATGCACGGCTTTACCATTGACAAAAAGCTGCATGTCCGCCGCATCCGCAACGGGTAGTCAGCCCGTCCGTCAAGCCCGGAATGCGGATCGGGAGAATGGGCTTGTTCGTTTCAATGAGACTGCTTGCTGATCCGCCGCAGATTGATCATGTTGGAAATCAGGGTGGCCACTCCCGCGAACAAGCTCCCCCATCCCCATACGCTTCCGGTAATGCACCCGACAGCTCCTGCCGCCAGCAATATGATGCCGATGGCACTGCCAATGTACGAGCCGGTTTGGGCCACTTTCCGGGAAGGGTAGGTTCCGTTTGCCGCACGTTTGGTGAATGCCGCCATTTTTTCGTTGTGGGCCTTCAAATTAAACTTTTTCATCTTCATCCCCCTATTCGAAAATTTCATCCATCACGTTATCCAGCATAAACTCAAATACCCGGAAGTGGTCATACAAGAGCTTTTCTTTGTTCGCGGCAATATTCAGGAGGGAAGCAAGCACCGATAAGGCCATTTCCTCCGGAATTCGCAGGGTCAAATAGGACTTGGATAGCAGCTTCTTCGCGCCGGACAGACTGTCAAAGCCGATGGCTTCTCTTTCTTCCGGGGCAAGCTTGTTGATAAATCCGGTAAAGTCGGCACTTGCTGTGTCGTAGAGGAACGGGCTTTTATCGTATTCGGCGTAAACCGCCTTCAGCGCTTTGGCCAATCCGGGCTTACCGGGCTCCTTGGAGAGAATCTCCTCCATCAGGATATACAGGCTTTGCTGCACCACCAGCAGAGTCTCATAAAAAAGCTGTTCCTTGGACGGGAAGAAAATATAAAAGGCGCCTTTGGAGATGCCAGCCTTCTGGCACAGCTCATCAATATTGGTCCGTTTGTAGCCGTAATTCCTCCAGCTTGACCTGCAGCTGTCGATAAGGCTTCCGCGGATATTTTGCTTTTCGTGCTCACTGAAGCTTTTGGGCAAAGGGACTCACTCCGTTTGGTTTTATATGCAGTTCTTGTTTTGTGACTAAAATTATTTTTATGGTCATAAGTATTTTAACGTAATCCCGCAGCTCCGTCAACCCAATACCAAAAACCCAAGCTGAACAAAGGCCGAAGGACCTTTTCATCTTGGGTAGATAGTTGTTTGAAGCCTATTGGATCTGCATTCTTTACTTAACCGGATAACGGATGGCCGCCAGTTCCTCCAGCGCAGCGGTACTGTCTCTGGCAGAATTCAGTCCGGAAATGGCTTCAGCCGAAACTGGGAGCTGCCGGTAAATTGCCTCCACCGCCTCCAGCTGTGCATCCCCTAATTCCACTTCATAATAAACCTTGGCCCAGTCCAGCCAGGATTCCGCATCCTCGAAAATCAAGCCTAAGAGGAAACCCTCGCCATCATCCTCATCCTCGGGAATCACCACATCGCCTTTTTTCCAGGAAGAGTCCGCAGCGGTTCTCCAAAGACAAAAGGTGACATCCTCACGTTCCGTTTCTTCTCCCAGCAGATCCAGCAGCACGCCGGGCACGTCATCGTAGATACCTAGGGCAACCGCCTCTTCCTCATTGGCATAAGGAGACAGAGCGGACTCATGGTCGAAGCCCTTGATCAAAGTGCCTTCCTTGGAAAACAACACATACATATGGTCTCCTGATCCATTGTCTATCTTCACCATATCCATTCCTTCGGTAAATTCCGGATAAAAGTGGTGAACTCTAAGGTACTCATCCTCACCGTCTATCATGATTATATCCAGCGCTGCCAGGGACCGCAGGTGTTCCTTCAAAATCTCAGGGGCAGGTAATGCTTCATGTGTGCTCATGGCAATTCCTCTCCTCTATCTTGGGCTTATAGTCTTTTACGGTACATCAGCTCGTCCGAACGGATATATCCGTTTTGCTCGTAGAAGCACTGGGCGGTGGTATTAGTTTTGCCGGTAAACAGCTGATAGCTTCTCACCTGCTGATCCTGGAAGCAGTTCTCCGCATGGTCCATCAGAGCGGAAGCCACCCCCTGCCTGCGGTATTCCTCCCGGACAAAAAGCTCGGTAATCTCGGCATAGTTGGTGCTGTAGCACATGGAGGTGGTAAGCTGCACGCAGCAGAAGCCTGCGGGCTGGCCGTCTGCTTCGGCAATCAGCACCGTTTCGCGGTTGTTGTGGCGGATGCCATCAGCCAGCAGCTCCATTGTCGTGGTGCCTGGACCATTAAAGAGCTCATTCATTTCGTAAAGAGCCTGGATGTCTTCGGGTTGAGCGTGCCTTACGGTAACGTTGCCGGTAGGAGCGGATGACGGAGGGCTTTCCGCCGGGCATATGGTACGGCTGCTGTCCGCTTCCTCTGCGGATGTTGTTTGCGGCAATTCGGCGGTTTCGGCGAGTATGCCGTATGTATTTCGGAAGGAAATTTCTTGAACGGGCTTGCAGGCTTTCTCCTTGGGTTCATCGGCTGGATAACCCACCGGGAGCAGATACAGACAGACGGTGTCCTCCGGCAGACGGAGAATCCGGCTGGCTTCTGCAACGTCCAGGTATCCGACAAAGCACGCCGCCAATCCGTGGGCGACTGCAGTCAGAAACATATGCTCCGCCGGAATCAGCGGGGCGGCATTGGCGAAGAGGGTGCCGACGCTTGTCCGGTCCCCATACGCGTTCAAATAGTCCAGGAACGGCCTGCCGAACCGGGTCCGGTTGACCATCAGCCCAAAATCCTCCTCCGGCAAATCCCGGAGGTCCGCCTCCAGCCTGGCGCAGCAGGCAATCACTACGGGCGCTTCAGCAATCCACATTTGTGACCCTGCCGCCTTGGCCAATGCGGTTTTGGTATCGGCATCGTCCACAATGCCGAATATGTGGCTTTGACCGTTGCCGGCGGACGGGGCAAGCCGGGCAGCCTCCAGCATCTCCCGGAGAACCTCTTCGCCGATGTGCGTCTGTTTGAAGCTCCGGGCGGATCTCCGGTTATGGATCGTTTCCCTTACATGCATGTGCCGTGTTCCTCCGTTAAAGGCATATTTAGTTTCCAGTTTAGCAGAAGATGGAAAACGCCGCATGGGAGAGTACAGCTCTAAACGGTTCTTTCATACGAGACCGGTGACGGCTGAGCTATGGCGGAAGGCGGGAGCGGGAGATGCTGGTGAGCGTATTGGAGCCACGGAGAAATCTAACGGAAGCCAGCGCCGTTATTTGCGGTTTAATTCCCCAAAAGAAGCATTTTGGCCGAAAATAGCGGCCGTGGCTGCCGTTAGATTTTTTTTGGGGGTGTTTGGAGGCAAATAAGGTCTCTGGCCGCCGTTAGCCGCGGAGCCCCTCCTCTCGGGTCCCCCTGAATGTGCCGGGAAACCACCCTTTGGGATACTATCCCCTAGGCTCAGGCCGGAAGGAGCATTCACCGCGAAGTATCACATAAGACTAAGATTTGGTAAGATCCGCCGAATCCCCTTACTTCAGGTTGGGTAACTTTATTCCGGGCGAAACCTGAGTGAAGGGGATAATAGGCGGAAAGGGAAGGTGAAGGACTTTAGCGCCCTACTTCTCCTCCAACGCAGAGCGGATGTCCGGGTAAAGGAAGTGGAAGCCCGCCTCCAGTGCCTTGGCGGGGAGGACCCGCTGGCCCTCCAGGAGCAGGGCGGACATTTCCCCCAGCGCCAGCCTTAGCGGGGCCCCTGGCGCACGGAGCCAAGCGGAGCTGTGCAGGACGGCCGCCGCGGCTTTGGCGAAGTCGCGGTTTTGCACCGGCTGGGGCGCCGTTGCGTTGATGACGCCGGACATGGCCTCATTCTCCAGGGCAAACAGGATCAGCCGGACCAGATCGCGGCGGTGAATCCAGGACATCCACTGCCCGCCGTCTCCCATCGGCCCTCCGGCGAACAACCGGAAGGGCAGCAGCATCAGCGGCAGTGCGCCGCCTTCCCGGTCCAGCACAATGCCGAAGCGCAGCACTGCCCTCCGCCGGGCGGGAATGGAGGCAGCGGCAGCCTCCCAGTCCCGGACCACGGAGGAGAGGAAATCTCCCTCCCCCGTTGCGCTCTCCTCCGTGAAGGATGCGGAGCGGGAGAAGCCGTAGGCATTGACGCCGGAGGCCTGGACCAGCACCTCCGGGAGTGCATCTGCCGCTTCCAGCAGATGGGACAGCCGGTCAGCTGTCTCCACCCGGGAATCGCGGATTTTCTCCTTGGCGGCAGCAGTCCAGCGCTGGTTGATGGTTTCCCCCGCCAGATTCACAACAGCGTCAACATTTTTGAGCTGCTGCGGCTCTGCCTCCAGCGCCTCCCAGCCCACCAAGGGAAACACCCCTCCGCTCCCGCCTGCCGCGGCGGACGGAGCCGCCCCTCTCCGGCTGATTACCCAGCCGCTGTGCCCCGCCTCGGACAAAGCTTGTGTGAGAGCGTTGCCAATAAATCCCGTTCCTCCTGTAATCAGGATCTTCATCCTGGATCAAACCTCCCTTTGCGCCGTTAGGGTAACCGGCAATATACCTGCCTTTAGACTTTGCCCATCCGCATGGACCGGTACTGTCCCGGTGCCATTCCCGTCCGGGTGCGGAACAACCGGATAAAATAGTTCACATTTTCAATGCCAACCTGAAGACCGATCTCGGAGACGGAGAAGCCTGTGCTCTCCAGAAGCGACCTGGCTTTTTTCACCTGCAGGTCATGCAGATATTGCAAAGGGCTCATGCCTGTATGCTGCTTCAGACAGCGGGCCAGATAGTCAAAATGGAAATGCAGCGCCTGCTCCATGTGTTTGGCATCAAAGGGTCGGGCCAAGTTCTGCTGCAGGTATATAATCACCTGATCGCAGAGCAATCTGGAGCGGGAGGTAAACCGGCTCCGGACCGACGCCTGCAATTCGGCCAACAGCCCGGAGAATTGGGCCTGCAGAGG
>JAQSYT010000279.1 GCA_029256065.1 Paenibacillaceae bacterium | reverse complement strand
GCAGAATCCCCTCCTCCAGCCAGTGGAGGCCGGGTCCGAAATACAGCGTGTCCGGGGCTTTGCTCTCCGGTCCCTTGGGAGTCCTGGCCAACCGGTAGATATCCTCCGTCCGGTGGATGGCCGGCTTCAGGAACAGCACATGATCCGCACTGGGATCGGGAGCATCCGTCTCCAGCGGGTTAGCAAACAGATGTAGATTAGAAAAGCGCTGCCCGTTGATTTCAATGGACAGCTTCTGTGGGCGGTCCAAGCGGAAGCTGATCCGGTTCTCCTCCTGCCGGTGCATCATCCCAACCGACAGCGGCCGGATCATCACCTGCTCCACAGGCTCCGACAGGCTTTCCACCTCTACCTCCACAGTACCCTCCATATCAAAATAAACCATGGAAGCGCGCCGGACCTCATGCATATCCACCTTTACCTCATACACGAACAGCTCCTGCCATTTTTCCCCGGGCACCCGGACGCGGACGGCGAAATCATTACGGCCCGCTGCTCCTTTGGGAGCTTCATAGACAACCAGTTTGCTCATCAGATCGGTTCCTCTCTCTTTGGACATCAGACTTCAACCTATTCTACCTTCCGGCAGGACAGCCATCAGGAGGCTTTTTTTAACGATCACCCCGAATTTTCATGCGAAAGCGGGAAAACCGCTCCCGAATAGTCCAGAAGCGGCTTATGCGTATCAGCCCTTTGTAGCGCCGGCGGCAATCCCTTTGACAAAATACTTTTGCAAAGCGACAAAAACAATCAGTACCGGAATAATGGACATGGTGGTTCCGGCGAAGACCATATCCCATTGGGATGCCAGCTCGCCGACGAACTTGAAAATTTCCACGATCATCGTCCGCTTATCGGAATGAAGAATGAGGCTTGGCATCAGGAAGTCGTTCCAGATTCCGAGACCCTGAAGCACCACCATGCTTGCTGTACAAGGTCCCAGCAGCGGGAAAACAATCTGCCAGAAAATCCGGAACCGGGAGCAGCCGTCTATGGCAGCCGCCTCCTCGATTTCCGATGGAATGCCTTTAATGAAGCTGGTGAACAGGAGGACACCCATGCCAACCGAGCCGGAGATGTAGATCAATATCGGAGCCGTCAAGCCGCCATACAAGCCTAACGTCCGCATTTCCTTAAAAAGGGGTATCATATATACCTGGAACGGGATCATCATGCCGGCCAAAAAATAAACGTAAATGGCATTGGTCCACTTCCGCCTGGTCCGTTCAATAGCATACGCGGCCATGGGAATGAGCAAAATCATGAAAATGATAGACACAACCGTTAATATTAGACTATTTAGCATAGCTCTTGGAAAATCTGTTTCTGTCAGCAAATATTTGAAGCTTTCCAGATAAAAGCCCGAGGGCAAAGCGATGGCATCCCGTAATATTTCGCCGTTGGATTTAAAGGCCGAAATCAGACTGAAGTAGACCGGGAAGAAAAAGAAGATGCCCAACACAACCGCTACAGCCAATAATCCAATATCAACCCATTTTTGACTTTTGTTCATCTTACATTTGCACCTCCCGCTTCCGCAGCAGTTTGATTTGGATCAGTGACACAACCAGGATCAGTACGAACAGCACCAGGGATAAGGCTGTGCCGTAGCCCTGCCGCAGCTCGCCGAAGCCGACCTTGTACACGATATAGGTCAGGGTTTCTGTAGCAAAACCCGGCCCGCCGTCAGTCATAACCGCAATTTGATCGAAGATTTTCAGCGCGCTGATCATGGAGAGCATAATGCACACGGTCATAGCTCCTGCCAATAGCGGGAAGGTTACGTGACGGAACTGCTGCCAACGGTTGGCACCGTCGATTGCAGCGGCTTCATGCAGCTCCGGCGGAATTCCCTGCAGACCTGCCAGATAAATGATCATGTAATACCCTGCGCCTTTCCAGACCGTGGTAATGATGATGGCCAGCAAGGCATAATTGGGACTGCCCAACCAGTCAATCTTCAGGTTTTCCAGTCCCATCCGGTCCAGAAGCTGGGAGATGACGCCGAAATTATAGTTAAAGATAATCGCCCAGACAAAGCCCATTACAATGCCGCTTAATAAAACAGGGAAATAAAAGATACTGCGGAACAGGTTTTTCAACCACTTCACCTGGTCCACCAGCATAGCCAGCAGGATAGCGAGAATGTTCTCCAGCACCACCAGCGAGACAGAAATGATCATTGTATTTTTTAACGCATTATATACACGCTCACTGTGGAACATTTCCACAAAGTTGTCAAAGCCGATGTAATGGATGGTGTCGCTTACGCCGTCCCAATTGGTGAAGCTGAGATTAAAGCTGTTTAAGGTCGGATAAATCACAAACAAGGTATACAGAATAAAGGAAGGCAGAATAAACAAGATTGAAAATGCAGGCCACTTCTTTTTTTTGGACGCCGCCTTTTGCTCTGCCGCAGCTTGAATGGTCTCTGTAGTTGCCATACTCTCACTCCTAAAGAACCGCTATTTATAAAAAAGGGCAGCCTGCCTGCTGTAAGCCTGGAGGACTGCCCGTTTTCCTGTTAACCTGTTACTTCCCTGCTGCGTTAGCCTTAATGCTAGCATCCCATTCAGCATCGGCCTTCTTCATATATTCCACACTGAAGTCACCTTTTGTGAGCCACTCTTGGGCCAGCTTGTAGAACCAGTTGCGCCATTGAGGCGGCATTTGATTCTCTCCCCAGAAGGAATTGATCATCAGACTCTTAATGGTTTTGCTGTCATTCATAACCTCCAGCACCCGCTTCATTTGCGGACCGGCGTCATATGTGATGGTTTCCTTGGTGGTAGGAATGCCGTTTACAGACTTCATGTATTTGGTATATTGATCCTTAGAGAAGAAGAACTTGATGAATTCTGTAATAGCCGCCTTCTTATCCGCATCGCCATTGGCCTTGGTGGAAATGGAGAAGCCCTGCAGCGTGTTCAAGCCGTTGACTATAACTCTGCCCGTGCGGTCCGGTACCGGGTACCAGCCATAATCGAATTTCGGATCAGCCTGGCTGATCTGGGAGAACATCCACGGTCCGGAGAACAGCTGGGCCGCCTTGCCGGTAACCAGCATCGAGGCCGTCTGATTGTCCGCCGTGCTCAGGAAGCCTTTCTCCACATAACCCTTGGTGAAGAGCTCATTGAAGTCCTGCATGGCTTGCATTGGTCCGGGGTCGGTGAAGCTGGCCTGGCCCTTCGTGCGTTTGGAGTTCCAGTTCGGATCATCAGCCAGCATGCCGTCCATGAGGAATTTATTCACCCAGAAGCCCCAGTGGAAAATATCCTTGCCGCCAAATGTCAGAGGTGTAATTCCCTTCGCCTTCAATTTCTCTTGAATCGCGAGGAATTCGTCATAGGTTTTAGGCTCTGCGGTTACTCCTGCATCTGCATACGCTTTCTTGCTGTAAATGATGCCTTGGGGCGTATTCCCTGCAATGGGAGCTGTCCAATTCTTCCCGTTCAGCTTCGGTGCATCATTGAACAAGGCCAGCCATTCGGCGGGAAGCTCGGCGATTTTACCTGCTTCGGAGAACAGCTGGGTGTCCCGCATTTCCACCAGATCTGGGAACTCGCCGACAGCGTCCTTCGTCTTCAGCCAATCCAGATAGGAGGCCATGCCGCCTTCCGACAGGTCAGTAATTTTGATATTGGGATTTGCTTTGGTAAAAGCCGCTACTGCATCAGCCATCGCTTGTTTGGTGGCCGGATCGCCGGTGGCATAACCGATGGTGAAGGTTACATTTTTCTTCGGTGCCGTGCTTGCTGCCGCCGTTGCTCCTGTAGATGCTGCCGGGCTGGCATCAGTGCCGGAGGATTTATCTCCGCCGCATGCAGTCAGGACCAGCGAAAGGGCCATCGCGCCGGATACGGATACCGCCAGAGCTTTTTTGGTAAGTGCCATTTGTATTTAGCCTCCCCTTAAATGATCAAGCTTCCTTCCGGAGTCCTGCGCCCTGTGAAGCGCCGGTTCTCCTTCCGTGATTTAAGACTATCATACCCCCAAAATTTTTAGTATGCGGTTTTTTCAGTTTGATATGCGGGAATTTAAGATATTTTAATGAGAATGTATGTTCCGTGTTCGGACAAATGAAAAAACCGGAGCCAGGTTTTTCACCTGTTTCCGGCTTATCATATGCTCTTGTATGGCTTCCTTAATCAGCCGGTTGCCTCTACGTCTTGCGATCAGGATGCCGCTGAAATTCTCGGGACCTACACGGATCGTACCCAGCAGGTTGGCCGAAACATATGCTGTGTACGTCAGCACGGGAGCCATGGGGGGATCGTAATCGGCTGTTGTACAGACATGGTCCCTGTCATGATGACACGCGGAGTGCCGGTGGCCCCCTCGCTGTTCAACCCGATTTGGCCTTATATTAAGCATATCCGCTATATCCGCAAGACCAACGGCGGAACGGCTAGCGCACTGAACAGGGGTATCCGCTTGGCAGAGGGAGCATATATCGCATGGCTTAGCTCCGATGATTTGTATGTTCCAGACAAGCTGGAAGCCCAAATTGCCTTCATGGCGGAGCATCAGGCGGCAGTGAGCTTCACGGATTTCGATGTGATCGATGAAGCGAGCAGATTGATCAAGACGTCCGCGGCAGCCAACTTTCCCTCTAAACCCGATTTATTCCCGCGTATGCTTGAAGGCAATCTGATCAACGGGTGCACCATTGTCATATCCAGAGAGCTGTTGTTGAAATTCAATTTGTTTAACAAATCCCTTCCATATACCCATGACTATGATATGTGGTGCCGGCTTCTCTTGTCCGGGACGGAATTTTACTATATGGACAAAAGCACCCGTGCAGTACCGGAAGCATGACCGTGCCGGAAGCGTGCGTCATATGGAGGAAATAAAGCGGGAAACCGCCCAAACCAAAGCCCGGTTTGAATCCCTCCTCTTAGCGCATTTAGACAGATGCCTGTAGCATAAAGGCTTATTTTTGCCCGGCGGCGGAGCTGCGGATGACCAGCTCGCAGGCCAGGCTTATTTTTTCGAAGGGCTTGTCCGGCTCCCTGGCCCGGTCCAGCAGGGCAGCTACAGCCCTCTCCCCCAGTTGGACCTTCTTGACATGGACAGTCGTCAACGGAACCTTAGCCAGCCGGCTCTCCCCGATATCATCGAAGCCGGTGACAGACACCTCCTCCGGCACCTTAAGCCCTTTTTTCTCCAAAACCGTCAAAGCCGCCAGAGCAATCTCGTCGTTGGCACATACCCATGCTGTAGGCATGGGTTGTTCCCCTCCTGCCGGCCCGTCCAGCAGCTCCTGAAGAAAGCGGATATTGCCCTCCCGGTCTGTACCCGACAAGGGCAGTCTGCCCGTGCGCGGGTCCACCTGGATGTCCTGCTCCTCCAAGGCTTTGCGGTAGCCCATCCATCTGTCGGCGAAGCTTCTGGAGAATCCTGTATCCCCCAGAAACCAGAAGGAGCTATGGCCCAAGGCCAGCAAATGCCCGGTCAAAGCAGCCATGCTGTCCATATTGGAGGCAAAAACCGTATCGGACGGCACCAGGGAATCCTCATGGTCCGTCAATACGAAGGGCAGTCCCAGCCGCTGCACCTCCAGCAGCATAGAGGTTGATATTTCTCCTACGCCGATGACCCCGATCAGCCGCTCCGGCTTTAACAGCGTCTCCAGCTGCTCTGCCGTTTGCTCTGTCAGAATCAGCATCCCCAGATTCAGCCGGGACAAGGCAAAGCCGATCCCGTTGACAATTACCCCCCAAAAACCGGACTCCATATTTTGCAGCCTAACGTTAGGCATCAGAACAGCTACCACTGACCTGGCACCCGCTTCACTGGGTTGGGCGCCTGTACCACCAGCTTTTTGATTGGGACTCTCCCCTGTATTCTTCAGAGCCTTTTGCTGCTTAAAGTAACCTAACTGGGTTGCGGTTTCGATGATCCTCTCCCTGGTTTTGGCGCTGACACCGCCTTTCCCCGCCAATGCCTTGGATACAGCATATTTGGACAGGCCCACCATATCCGCAATCTGCTGCATGCTGACTTTATTGCCCATGGCTTTGCCCTCCTTGTTCCCGTATGTTTCCATACCTCCTATACTAACGGCTGCGGCGTTTGTTTACAAGAAAATTTGTTAGCATAAAAACAGGTTGACGTTAGCAAAATATTTGGTTTACACTAAGCGTATTAAGCTAACAAAATGGAGGAAATCCCAATGCAACCCTCGCAGCTGAAACAGGAAATGTCCGTGGAGCTGGACCGCATTCTGCAGTTTTGGCTCACACATACACAAGACCAGGTTAACGGCGGATTCGTAGGCCGCATTGACTGCGACATGACCGTGCATCCGCAAGCGCCCAAGGGTCTTGTCTTGAACGCCCGGATTCTCTGGACCTTCTCCCGGGCTTACCGGCACGAGCCCCGTCCGGAATATCTGATGATGGCGGACAGGGCTCTCCACTATTTGGAGACCCGGTTCCAAGACCCGGAGCATTCCGGTTATTTTTGGATGGTGGATTATCTGGGGCTGCCGCTGGACACCAAAAAACAAATATACGGCCAGGCTTTTTATCTGTACGGAATCACAGAGTACATTCTGGCTACTGGGAAGGAGGAGCTGCTGGAGCTGGCGGAGGAGATATTCACCGTTATTGAGCGGAGCTTCGACCCTGTTCATGGCGGTTACCGGGATGTGTTCGCCAGGGACTGGACGATAGACGACAGGCTCTGTCTCTCCGATCAGGACCAGAACGCCGACAAAACCATGAACACCCATCTGCACATTCTGGAGGCGTACACCAATTACTTCCGGGTCAGCAAAAACCCCCGTCTGGAAACTCAATTCAGGCGGCTTCTCGAGGATACACTCCGGCATATTGTCAACGTGGAGAACGGGCATTTTCTCCTGTTTTTTGAAGATGCTTGGGCAAGCACCTCCGATATTATCTCGTATGGCCATGATATTGAAGGAAGCTGGCTGCTGCTGGAGGCAGCGGAGGTGCTGGGGGACGAAGCGCTTCTGGCCCGCACCCGGGAGATTGCGCTTCACATGGCGGATGCAGTGCTGCTGGAAGGCGTGGATACAGATGG
>JAQSYT010000278.1 GCA_029256065.1 Paenibacillaceae bacterium | reverse complement strand
ATGTAGAGCCCACAAAATGGCGGGCAGATCTGATATTGAATGGATCTCTACCGACCAAACAGGCTCTTGACGTCATTGCCTGCTATATCAAAGCAGACCATTCTACTGGAAAAAATGGATAACGGAAAGAAAATGTCCCGTAAATATCCCTGATTCCTTCTTCATGGTTTATTATACTGGTTATTGTCGAGAAGGGCGGACATGGCGAAACCTATCTTGTGAATTTTTCCAATACTGCCCAGGCAGATTTCATATTGCTGCTGTCCATTGCTCTTGTAACGCTGAGCACTGTTATCTCCAGTTCCAATATTGCCTGTAAAACCTGCTTTTTGCCAGGCGCCTTCTCCAAATTAAACCGGGTTTTCGATTCCGACTATTCCCATAATGGTCAGCAGAAAGTCGGGAAAAGCAGCGGAAACGAATACCGGATTGAATTCCGTAATGTATCCTTTAAATACCCTGTAATCAAGTTAGGAGTAATTACGCCGCGGTACCTGGATAACTGCTTGGGGGAGCTGATGTACGGCAAACGCCCCACCCTGAAGGAGCTGCGCATGGCCATGAAGGCGTATAAGGTGGAACGGTTTGTTAATTGGGAAGAACCGGGGGCTGATGCCTCCGGTTCTTTGTTTGCGGAATAGATAGTGCCGGAATTGTTGCAAAAACTAATTACATTAGTTAAAATGTTAATAACATTATTTTTATGAAAATAAGTATGCTCAATTATTTTTTCAGCAGAAATAGGAGGAGTGCTGATGAAAACCACTACTGTTCAAACTGTGACCCAATTGGCGTTTTTGCCGCGTGTGTTTCCTATTAACTGTTACCTGGTGGAGGAGCAGGAAGGGCTGACCCTTATTGATGCCGGCATGCCCTTCTGCAAAAATGGAATTCTGAAGGCGGCTTCCCGCTTGCGCAAGCCGATCCGGAGAATTGTACTGACCCATGCCCATCAGGATCATGTGGGAGCACTGGACGGGCTGAAGAATGCCCTGCCGGAGGCTCAAGTCTATATTTCCGCCCGGGATGCGCGGCTGTTGGCGGGAGACGTCTCCTTGATGTCCCATGAGCCGAACCTGCCCGTCCGCGGTGGTGTGCCTAAAGGAATCAAAACGAAGCCTGACGTTCTTCTTCAGGACGGGGACATGATCGGCTCCCTTCAGGCGGTGGCGGCTGCCGGCCATACTCCCGGGTCCATGGCTTTTCTCGATGTCCGCAACCGTATCCTCATTGCGGGGGATGCCATTCAGGTGCGGGGCGGCCTGGCGGTCTCAGGCAAGCTGATGCCCTTGTTCCCCTTTCCTGCTATGGCAACCTGGAGCAAACGGGAAGCACTGGCCAGCGCTCAAAAACTGCGCCGGCTTGAACCGTCCCTGCTGGCTGTTGGGCATGGGCGAATGCTTGCGCAGCCCGGCAGCGATCTTGACCGGGTCATTGCGGAGGCGGAAGCCGATCCTGCCTTCAGCCGGCTGCAGACTGGGGGCAAGTAGCATATGACTGCCAAAAACAGATTAAAGCCTGACCTGATTCTCCAGGCAGCGGTGCGTATGATCGATGAGGAGGGGGTTGCGGCGTTGACCCTGGCATCTTTGGCTCAGAGGCTGGAAATCCGCCCTCCTTCTCTGTACAATCACGTTGCCGGGCTTCCCGATATCCGCAGACTGCTGTCACTCCACGGGCTGGAGGAGCTGAGGTCCGCGCTGCTGCATGCCGCCTTCGGCAGAGCGGGGGAGGCTGCCATCCGGGCGATGGCTGCTGCCTATCTCGCTTTTGCGCGGGCCCATCCCGGCCTTTATGAGCTGACCCTGCATCCTCCCGGGACGGAGGACGCGGAGCGTGCCAAGGCAGCCCGGGATATAGTAAATCTGGTTATCCGTGCCTTGGAGGCGTACCATTTGGACGATGATGCTTCTATCCATGCCGCCCGCGCCCTGCGGAGCCTGCTGCACGGTTTTGCTTCATTGGAGCGGCAGGGAGGATTTGGACTTCCCCTTGACAAGGATCAGAGTTTCGATGAAATGATGAGTTTGTATCTGGCCGGTCTTCATGCCCGTTTTGTGGGCCCGAAGCATCCTCCAGAATCAAATTGACAGCCCTGACACTCTATGTTATTGTGTGTGAATACTTGAGGCATTCCGTATAAATCAAACGGGATGTCTCGTTGTATTTCTAAACGGTTTTTACATTTAATGTATAAATAACCGGAACTATAACATTGTAATGAGGTGCTTTCGTTTGAAGCTCACTATGGAAACCTTTTTTAAATCGGTTTCAATCTTATCTACTGTGGCCATTGCGGCTATATTCCTGTATTTGCTGTTGTTGAGATGAATCTGGTAACGGACTCCAAAACATTGATCGTTTCTCCCCTTATTCCTCTGTTTTTCCAAAAAAATGCATAACATATAGAGGAATTTGAAAATTTTTGTAGAATAATTGGGGAAAGCAATCATTCGTACATCAGGGTGGAGGGAGTCCATGCCGCGGATACAACGGAATGACCATCAACCGGACATCAAGAATAAAAAGCGCGGCGGTGAGCTGCCCTTGGCTCCCCTATCCAAGCAGGCGTTCAGTCCGCTGAAGGGGGCAGGAAGGATTGCATTGATCTACCTGGTTTTGGGCTGCCTGTGGATTCTGTTCACGGACCGTGCAGTGGCTGTCCTTGCTCTTAATGAGCAGTGGATTACCAAAGTCAATATGATCAAGGGCTGGTTCTTTGTACTTGGGACAGCTGTGCTGATCTTCAGCCTGATCTTCCGGATGCTCGTGGAAATCAAGCGGAAAGAGGCATTTCTGGAGCTGGCCTACAAGGATGCCGTGGACGGCCATGAACGGCTGGAGGCTGCCTATGAGGAAATTGTGGCCACTGAGGATGAGATCAGGGCCCAATACAGCCAGCTCATCGAGAATCAGGAGAAGCTGGCGGTGAGTGAAGAAAAGCTGCAGCATCTGGCATACCACGATCCGCTGACAGGCCTGCCCAACCGGTTGGCGCTGTTTGAGCTGGCCGGCAAGGAATTGCTGGAGACAGGGGACACTCGGGCTGCCCTGCTGTTTGTGGATATTGATAATTTCAAATATATTAACGATACTCTGGGCCATGCCTTCGGCGACCGGCTGATCCACCGGACCGGATGCCGCCTCGCGGAGATTGTCGGGGATAGGGGCGGCATCTACCACCTTGGCGGGGATGAATTTATTGTACTGCTTGCCTTGTCCCGGGAGGAGGCGGATACCGCCGCCGCTGAGATCCTCTCCGCCTTCAAGGAAACGGTGGATATTGACGGAAGCCTGCTGCGCATCAGCATGAGTATGGGAATGAGCCTGTATCCCGAGCACGGCAAGGATATTCAGGAGCTGGTGAAATATGCGGATATCGCTATGTATCAAGCCAAGAGCGGGGGCAAAGGCACCTGTGTTGTTTTCGAATCCTGGCTGACGGATTCCTTCGCGGAGCGGATGCAGATTGAAAACCGGCTTTATGCCGCCATGGAAAATAAAGAATTTCGCCTGGTATACCAGCCCCAAGTGGATCCGGGGAGCAACCGGGTGAAGGGCTTAGAGGCGCTGGTGCGGTGGGACAGCCCTGAGCTGGGGCAGGTTTCTCCCATGCGGTTCATCAAGGTGGCTGAGGATACCCACTTCATTATTCCGCTGGGGGCATGGATTTTGGAGGAGGCCTGCCGCTACCTGAAGCAGCTTCATGAGAAGGGCTTCCGGGATCTGACCATGTCGGTGAACATCTCCATGCAGCAGCTGCTGCAGACGGAATTTTATGAGATGGTGCTGGGTACGCTGGCCTCCTCCGGGTTATCCCCCCGGGATTTGGAGCTGGAGCTGACAGAGACGGTACTGCTGGAGTCCTATGATCATGTTTTGCCCAAGCTGTCAGCCTTGAGAGGCAGGCAGGTGGGCATCGCTCTGGATGACTTCGGAACAGGCTACTCCTCTTTAAGCTATCTGACCCACCTGCCCATCACAACTCTAAAAATTGACAAGTCCTTTATCGACCTTCTGTCCACAGACCATCCCCAAGCATCTCTTGTAGGGGAGATAATCCGCATCGGCCGCCGCATGAATCTGTCCGTGGTGGCTGAAGGAGTGGAAACGCGGGAGCAGCTGGACCAACTGGTGGAGCAGGACTGCAACATGATTCAGGGCTATTACTTCAGCCGTCCCCTGCCGCCGGAGGAGCTGGAGGCTTTTCTGGCGGGCTGGAACAACCGTCCGGGTGCAATCAGATAAAATCGGCACATCCATAATTTCCCTGTTATTCCCTGTGAAGGCGGGAGATATTGCTCCGGTGCTGGAGCAGGCGCTGCTGGAATAGAAGAAAGGCCGGCTCTGAGGATGCGGCGGCGGAAGAGGATTCCGTCTGGCGCCCCGGAGGCCGGCCTTTCTTTATGCATTACGGCAGCTTATTGCCTGCTGCCCGGTAGATCTCGTACCATTCCGGCCGGGTGAGGGTAATCTCCGATGCCCGGCTAATATCCTTCAACCGCTGCTTGTTGGTGGTGCCCACAATGGGCTGCATCCGGGCAGGGTGACGGAGCAGCCAGGCAATGGCGATGGCTGTGTTAGGCACACCCTTGGCTACGACGAGCTCATTAATTTTGGCATTCAGCTCCGGGAACTTGGGGTTGTCCAGGAAAACACCCTCGAAGAAGCCGTATTGGAAAGGGGACCAGGGCTGGATGGTTATGCCCTTCAGCCGGCAGTAGTCCAGAATACTGCCGTCATGATCCACAGAGCGGTCGATGGTCATATTGACGTTGAAGCCGGCATCAATCATGCCGGTATTGGTGATGGACAGCTGCAGCTGGTTGGCGATAAGGGGCTGCTTTACATATTTGGCCAGCAGCTCGATTTGCATCGGGTTCTGGTTGCTGACGCCGAAGTGGCGCACCTTCCCGCTCTGGTGCAGCAGCTCGAAGGCTTCAGCCACCTCCTCCGGCTCCACCAGCGTGTCCGGCCGGTGCAGAAGCAGCACATCGATGTAATCGGTGCGCAGCCGCTTCAGGCTGCCCTCCACCGCAGCCAGAATATGCTCCTTGGAGAAATCGAAAAAACCCGGACGGATGCCGCATTTGGTCTGCAGGAGCAGCTTGTCCCGGCCAATCCCCTCCCGGGCAGCAGCTTCGGCGAATAATTCCTCCGACCGACCCTTCGCATAAATATCCGCATGATCAAAAAAGTTGATCCCTTCCGAAAGCGCCGTTTGAATCAGCGTCCCCGCTTCCGTTACATCCAATTCCGCGATCCGCATGCAGCCCAGGGAAACCTCCGAGGCGTGAAGCGCTCCGTTTGCCAGTCCAATCGTTTTCATGACAAGCACCCCTTCTGGTAAAATGGATTCATCTCATCACTTAGCATACCAAAAGAGGGGGTTGAATGTGAAACAACATGCGATGGCGCAATTCGGCCTGTTCATCCGCAGTGCGGTGCTGAAGCGGGAGACGGTGGAGGATTGGGCGGCGTATCCCTTCTGTCTGCCGGTTGTCCGTACTCTGGACAAATTGGATTTCAGCAGCCCGGTAACCTTCCTCGCCGGAGAAAACGGCACCGGAAAATCCACTCTGCTGGAGGCGGTTGCCGTCAATTACGGCTTCAACCCGGAGGGCGGCTCCCGGAACTTCAATTTTTCCACCTATGAAACCCACTCTCCGTTGGGCGATTTTCTCACGCTGTGGAAGGGGCCATACAGAGCGGAGGACGGCTTCTTCCTGCGGGCGGAAAGCTTCTACAATGTGGCGTCGGAGGTGGACCGTCTTGCCCTGTGGGGAAGCTATGGCGGTTCCCTGCACCGGCAGTCCCACGGCGAAAGCTTCATGTCGCTTTTGATGAACCGGTTCCGGGGCAAGGGCATGTACATTCTGGACGAGCCCGAAGCAGCACTCTCGCCCATGCGCCAGCTGGCGATGATGGCCCGGATGCGGGACCTGGTGCAGGAAGGGGCACAGTTTATTATCGCCACCCACTCCCCAATACTGCTGGGATATCCGGAGGCGGACATTCTGGTGCTGGGGGAGGATGGGCCTGTGCGGACACCATATGAGGAGACGGAGCATTATACGCTGACGAAGGCTTTTTTGCAGCATCCGAAGAAGATTCTGGAGGAGCTGTTCCGGGAGTAGTAGAGGGGCATCAACAGGCTAACGGCGGTGGGAGTCTTTATTTTCGGCCAAATAGCGTCGCTCACCGCCGTTAGAATCCATCACCCCGCCATATTGTTCTTGGAGTCCTGCGGCGAAAATACCGAAATGTGGCTTACCTTTCCGGTAGCTGCGGGAATGATGAACTTCAGCTCGAAATCCTTCCCGGCCGGGTAGACATAGATGGTGTCGTCACCATTTTTGCGGATATCCTGCGACTTGCCCAATGCCGCCTCAATATCGGCCAGCTTCAGCTCCTGCAGGTTTGGCGCGCTGGATCGCAGATCGAAGATCAAGCTTCCCTTATTGAAGCCAAACACGGCATGTTTCTTACTGTACGTGGAATAAATGCCCTGACCGGCGGACTCCTTCTTGTCCGGCTCGCCCCAGGCCTTTTCCACATCCTCGATCAAGCCGGTATGCGCGGCGAATTCCACGCCCGGAGCCTTGCCCTGCTTGGCCAGCTCCAGAAGCTCATGAAGGAGCTGCTGCTTGTCCGCCGCCGGTGAGGCAGTGGGCGATGCAGTCGCCGGTTTTGGCGAAGCGGCCGCGGTAGCTGTGGCACCCGGGGAGGCGGCAGGCGCTGCCGATGCTGCAGGCGGCGAAACCGATGCAGCCGGAGCGGTGGCGCTGGTGGGCGCCGTGGAGGGAGATGCTGTGGAGCCGTCATTGCAGCCGGCTAAGACGGCGATGCCGGTGGACAGGAGAATAGCGGCGATAACGGTTTTTTCCGGTTTCATCATGATGCCTCCTTGGGAAATGTCCTTTCTTATCTTTACCCAATTTGCCCCTTCTATGGACAAGGGGGCTCCGGAGGAAACCAGATTTGGCGCAGGTCGATCCAGCCTTGGCTGTTGAAGGCAAGCCCGCGTACAGAGGGCAGGTAGGCGGTTTCCAGCGGTTTT
>JAQSYT010000277.1 GCA_029256065.1 Paenibacillaceae bacterium | reverse complement strand
ATCGCGGTATTTCATGGTGACCTCACCGCCGGACAGGCGCACCCGCTTTAGTCCGGGCAGCTCCTCCAGAACCCGGATTACCTCGCGGCCATCCAGGCTTTCTCCGTCATTGCGCTGATACGCGCAGCAATAATCGCATTTGAAGTTGCAGGATGAGGTCAGCCCCACCTCCAGCCCCTCCAGCTTATATCGTTCAGGTTTTACCAGTTCAAGCGACTTGTAAGCCATGGGTCTTGGTTCCTCCTTACCGTTCTTGTCCAGACGTTCCATCTGCCGTCAAGCTCGGGATGGCCGGGAAACAACGGACCCGTAAATTATAGCCTCTTCGCCTTTTGAACATTGTGACATATGTTACACTCACCCTCAACCTAAAAACCCCGGCCATAAGACCGGGGTTTGGGATATTTCTATTGTTCACCGAACAGTCTGCGGAATTCGCCATACCCTTCCTTCTCCAGATCCTGCTTGGGGATAAAACGGAGGGCAGCGGAATTGATGCAATAGCGCAAGCCGCCCTTATCCTCCGGCCCATCATCGAAAACATGACCCAGATGGGAATCAGCCTCGCTGCTGCGTACCTCTGTGCGGATCATAAAATGGCTGAAATCGGACTTTTCCTTCACCACATGCTCCACTAACGGCTTCGTAAAGCTGGGCCAGCCACAGCCGGAATCAAATTTGTCCAGAGAGCTGAATAGAGGCTCTCCCGAAACAACGTCCACGTAAAGCCCCTCTTCCTTATGGTCAAAAAACTCGTTTCGGAATGGCGGCTCCGTTGCGCTATTTTGGGTCACCTCAACCTGCAACGGCGTTAAATGGCTGGTGTCATAGGTTTTGCGGGACCAATGGCTGACAATAAAATCATCCCGGCCGGAGCCCATCCGGTAACGCTTATAGTGCATCGGATTTTTCTTGTGGTAGTCCTGGTGGTATTCCTCCGCCGGATAAAAGGGTTCGGCAGGTACAATGGGAACCACAATGGGTTTATCGAACCTTCCGCTCTCGTCAAGCTTACGCTTGGAATCCTCGGCAATCCGCTGCTGCTCCCCGTTATGATAGAAGATGGCGGTGCGGTAAGAATCCCCTCTGTCGTGGAATTGGCCGCCTGCGTCCGTAGGATCAATTTGCTGCCAGAACAGCTCCACCAGCTTCGCATAGGGGAACCGTTCGGGATCAAATTCAATCTGGACCGCCTCCGTATGTCCGGTGGTATGGGAGCAGACCTCCTCGTAGGTAGGATTGGGCTTATGTCCGCCTGTATAACCGGAAACGACCCGGAGGATTCCCGGAAGCTCCTCAAAGGGTTTAACCATGCACCAAAAGCAGCCTCCCGCAAAGGTGGCCAGCTCCTTCTGCACATTCCTTTCGTCCTGATGGTCCATATAACATTCCGCTCCTCTCCCCAAGCGTCTTACTAGAGCCGCGGTTTTGGACCGCGCTTCCAGTCTATTATACCACCAGATCATGGAGCTAATCATGCGAAACAGGTACTTCCTCAGACCTATTCCGCTGCGGTGCGGCTTTTTTTGCAAATAAAAAAGCCAGCTTCCCAAGGGAACCAGCGGAGAATGCAGGCATTATGCCCCTTTTTTGCGCAAATCCACTTCCACCCTGAGCGGACCGATAATGGTCTCCAGCGGAAGGGAAATGACTTTATCGGAAGGACTCTCCGCCACTTCTTCAATGAGTTGAAGGGTTGGCGGGAGGATATCACAGGAATAGTTATTTTCGAACAAGCTGGTCATGGCGTTGCCGCTGATGATATTGACGATTTCACTAAGGGCGGAGGCGACAAAATCATCGACAACCTCCATTTCCATTCCAGACATGATCCGCACCATCTCCAGCGTCATGCTTTCGGGGAAATTATACTGGATGGTGCCTTCCAAATCGCCAATGATGCCAATGCTGACACAGGCTTTTTTGTTGGCTAAACCGTCCAGCTTCAGTTGATCGGCTCCACGTTGGACCTCCAGATCCAGCATCAGGCGGAATACTTCCCGGGTCGCCATATAAAAAGGGTTCGCAAAATCAGAGTTCATATGCGGGGTCCCCCTTCAGCCTTTCCAGATAATCGGCGATTTTCTGGTCGGAAGCGGCTACGTGGTTAATCAGCCAAGCCAATAGCTTGCCGGCGAATTTCTGCACGAGCGGCTCCTGATAGCCCTGTTCCTCGAACAGCTTTACAAAATCCGCCACGTCAGACGTAAATTGAGCATGCATTTCACAATGTCTGGCGCAATCCGGGTAACAAACCTCACGCTGATACTGCTCTTCGTCATGAAAATGCTTGACTACATACAGCTTCATAAATTCCAGTGTTTCCTTAACCTTCTCCACCTTGGTGTTCCAATCTTCCTTGGAGCGGAGCACCAGCAAAAAGCCCTCCACACGTTTGAACAATTCCAGATGCTGTTCGTCGATCAGCTCCACGCCGATCTTGTATTTTTCTTTCCACATCATCGTAAGATGAACAGCTCCCTTCACGCGATGGATCCACCCATCAGAACGTTATATCAATTATATGACAGAATTCAGCATGATTCTATTTTAAATTTCATTAAATCTACATCATATTTTGTGCAAATCACAGCCTTTTTGACTTCCCGCAAGAATCCGTTATTCCGGATCTTTGCAGATTTCTGAGCGTTCCTTCAGCCTCGTAAAAAAATCCAGCTCAGCCTTCATTTGCAGTTTGGAATACTCGTGCATGATAGGCGACATGGGCAGAAACCGGTTGTCCTCCAGGCTGTGGACCAATCCTTCAATATGGGCCAAATTTTCTTCAATATACCGGATTCGTCCGGAAATGACCTGCTCCCTGGTTTCCTGCTCCAGCAGCTCAAAAAATGCCAGCCGGTTAAAAATCTCATCCTGATTCCGGGCAAATTCTGGCGGAAACTCGTTAAGCAGGCTGTAGAAAAATTCCTTCCCCGTTTCTGTAATGGAGTAAATATGCCGGTTGGGGCGGTTTTCCTGCAGCTCCAATTGTTTGGTGATGGCCCCCATTTCCTCAAAGCGCTTAAGGGTCGGATACAAATAGTTGTTGTTGATGGTATTGGATTTGCCCAATAAAAACGCTACATTCTTCTTAATCTCATACCCGTGTTTGGGGCTGTGCATCAATTGGGACAATATAAGAATATCAATATACATCTTGGTTCACGCATCCTTTGCTGGTTTCCACGTTGGCTTATGCTCCCAGTATACAAAAACCGCCGAAGGAGCAAAAGAGGCCACCGGTCAGGAATCATCCTCCCTGCCCGGCAGCCTCCGGCATAAGCTATTAAATCAATTGGGCTACTTCCGCGCCTTCATAAATCGCTTCCAGCGCTTTGCGCGGCTTCAATGCGTCGCCGATCACATGATACGGGATGCCTGAATCCTTCACCACTGCCTCTAATTCGTTCCTTGATTTAGAGCCAGTAGCCAGTACAACGGTATCAATGTGTTCAAGCTTAAATTCCGTACCATCCTTCTCAAGGGTAATTTCCCCTTCTGCGATGGATACACAGCGGGTGCTCACGTACACCGGAATTTCATGGCGGGCAATAAAATCAACAGCGAAAATCTTCCGGGTATGCACCAGTTCCTTGGCTACCTCATCCTGCATTTCCACGATAACCACTTCCTTACCTTGGGAAACCAGAAGCTCCGCTACCTCAATACCTACCAAACCGCCTCCGATAACCGCTGTCCGGCAGCCCGCAGACGCTTCCCTGCGCAGCACAGCTTGAGCCGTAACCACATGGGCATTTTCCACGCCAGGGATGCTGGGGACAAACGGAACCGAGCCGGTGGCGATAATGATTTCATCCGGCTGCAGCACTTCAATAAGTCCGCCTGTAACCGAGGTGTTCAAACGTACATCCACCCCGCTCCGGACTGCTGTCCGGCCCATCTGAAGGGCAGATTCCGCCATTTCCCCCTTGGAGGGAGATTGGCCGGCTAAGAATAATTGGCCGCCGAGAGCGCTGGAGCTTTCGCACAGGACAACCTGATGCCCCCTGTTTTGCAGATGAATAGCTGCCGTCATGCCTGCTGCTCCACCTCCTGCTACTAGAACCTTCTTGGGTGTCTGCGCCGGTTTGTCATCGAAGCGGTCTTCCCGGCCAGTAACGGGATTTCGCAAGCACACAGGTCCGTTATGTCCGGCCAGCTCCCGGTCGGGCCGTTGTCCACCGACACAGGATTGGTTGCAGCCGATGCATTTGATAATCTCATCCACCCGGCCCTGCTCCGCCTTCAAGCAAAATTCCGGATCGGCAATTAACGTCCGGCCAAGAGCCACAAAGTCTGCCTGGCCTTCCGCGATAATTTTTTCCGCCACCGCCGGATCGTTGATCCGCCCCACCACCATAACCGGGATGTGGAGCAGCTTCTTCAACTGTGCCGTGTACCCCGCATTAAAGCCGGGAGCTACCTCCAAGGGAGCAATGGTTTTGTGTACGGTTTCAAATAAGCCGCTGGTCACATGGATGATATCGGCCCCCGCTGCCTCCAAAATCGGAGCAATCTCCATAATATCTGCGGGAACCAGTCCGCCGTCCACAAATTCCTCAATGGTGAGCCGGTAGGAAACGGGATAATCCGCTCCTGCCTGACGCTTAATGCTCTTGATGACCTCTGTGCAAAACCGTGTCCGTTTGACCAGATCACCGCCGTAGGAATCCTCACGTTTGTTGCTGTATGGGCTCATGAATTGGTTCAATAAATAACCGCTGGCGCCATGCAGCTCCACCATATCGAACCCCGCCTGCTTGGCCCGCAGCGCCGCGGCTCCAAAGGCCTCCACGATCTCATCAATCATGGCTTGATCCATCTCCGTAGGCATCTCACGGTACGCTACATTGGGTATAGCGGAAGGTGCTATGATGGGCAAACCGGTAAACTGACTGGAAGTCTGCCTGCCCGCATGCCAAAGCTGGGTGCTGATTTTGCCTCCGGCCGCATGTACGGCATCGGTTAACCGGCGCATCCCCGGTATAAAACGCTCCTCATATAAGGAAGGGATAGATGCATTCCGTGTGGTGGGGTGCACCGCCGTATATTCGATGGTATTCATGCCGACGCCGCCTTTGGCCCGGGCCACGTGATACCGGATAAATTCATCAGTAATCATCTCATTGTCCGCCATGCCGGAGCCCATCGGGGCAAGCACAAAACGGTTCTTCAAGGTCAATTGGCCGATGGTGCCGGGTGTAAATGCATGTTTGAACTCCATTATCCATTCCTCCATAATTTCTATGTTATTTGTACCTAGGTATTTTTAACCTATGTTTATATTACCTCTATTTTGAAGAAAAGAAAGTGATTAATTTCACAAGTATAAATTATGATCTGCCCCTCCAATTACATAGCTGACCGGACATGAAAAAACCGCCCCAAACTGCGAGCGGCAAACAAACGGATAGATAGGAGTCGGGCATCTGAACGATAGATCTGCTTATGAGTTGAGCTGCTATCTCCTCCGGACTCTATGAGGTATAATTGCGGCCCAGCCCCAGCTCCGACAGAAGCTGACGGTAGGCAATTGAGGTGCGGTCGGCTGGGATATGGACCTCCTCCAGCAAATCCAGCGGCAGATCCTCCGGCTTCTGGGCCTCCACCATCTCCCGGTCCTCCGAAAACACTTGGAGATTGAAGCGGATGGCATCCTCCACCGGCGCATCCTTGTCGAAATTGCGGGCAATGGGACAAAACAGCCGGGTATACCGGGCGGAGACGGGAGACGCGCAGTTGAGAATCATCAGCTTGCCCTCACCGGGAAAATGGACAGTCAACGATGCGGCAAACGGCGGGAAAACCCGGAAGGCCCGCAGCCACATGAAGCCCTCGGGCACCGGGATGTTCTGCCCTTTGCCATAATTGCTGACGGTGCTCACATAATCGGCCAGCAGCTCCGTCCCTTCCCGCCTTACCTTATATTGCGGCACCTCGGTGTTATTGGGGTCCCCGAAGCTTTCCGTATGCACATAAGCGAAATGGGATACATCAAGAAACCCTTCCATTTGACGCCCTGCGGAGCCGGCAATATCGAAGCTGGGGGGCAAAATCCGGATAAAGTCAGGATTATCCCAACCGGGGAAATCTGGAAGCTGGGGCTCACCTCCAGCCAGACAGGTCCAGATCAGACCATACCGTTCTACCGCCGGGTACATGGCCAGCTTCAGCTTAGGGGAAATTTTGCTGTTGGGATGGGCAGGCACCGATGTGCAGGCCCCCTCACAATTATATTTGAAGCCATGGTACGGGCAAACAATCTCCCCGTTCTCCATCCAGCCTTTGCTCAGCGGCGCGCCGCGGTGGAAGCACAGGTCCCGGGCCACAACAGCCCTGCCGGTACTGCTGCGGTAGACGACCAGATTCATATCCAGCAGCTTGGCAGCTGCGGGAGCATCCTTCACCTCATCTGCAATGGCGACCGGATACCAATATTGGGCTAACACCCGCCAATCATTCTCGGTAAATGTACAGTCTCGAGGAAGCGGCATCAAGGCATTCACGTCAGGTTTCATCACGCTCACACTCATCACTCCGTCCTTGGCAATGGTGATGTTAGATTATATTACGTATTAATTGAAATTAATGATAAACCGCTGCAGTCTCGGTGTCAATACGAAGTAACGCCCACTTTCCGCGAAGAAATATACCCTACTTATATCTATTGACAAGAATTTTCAAGGATGTTAGGATACTAAAAAAGAAATTTGTGTGACATAACCTAACATATAGTTGTCTCCCATCTTGTATAAGCCCGTTAATGCGGAACGGGCGTTTCTACAGGCAACCGTAAATTGCCCCAGGCTACAGGAGGAGTGTAACCGGACAGATCTGCTTGCCCGTTGCGGCGGCAGAAGGCCCGTTCTTTTTCTCCCAAAAAAGAGACGGTCCCCTTCCGGTTGTCCCCCTCCTGCACCTTGGGGCTCATTGGCATCCATCCATACATTTTTTGAAGGAGTGAGCAGTATGAGTCAAATGCCCGCAAGACTGTCGCATTCCATACACGCCGCCAAAACGGTGCATATCCAAAAGGACAACGCCACCTTTTATCCGTTCAAGCTGTATGCCTTC
>JAQSYT010000276.1 GCA_029256065.1 Paenibacillaceae bacterium | reverse complement strand
ATTATTCGGGACGTCCTACTAACTTGTACTATGCCGAGCGGCTGACGGAGCATTTGGGCGGGGCGAAAATTTATCTGAAGCGTGAGGATCTGAACCATACCGGGGCGCACAAGATCAACAACACCATCGGACAGGGACTCTTGGCCAAGCGGATGGGCAAAAAGAAGGTTATTGCCGAAACCGGAGCCGGCCAGCATGGTGTGGCAACGGCTACCATTGCCGCGCTGTTGGGAATGGAATGTAAGGTATTTATGGGCGAGGAGGACACCAAACGCCAGCAGCTGAACGTTTTCCGGATGAATCTGCTGGGCTCCGAGGTTGTGCCGGTGACCTCCGGTTCACGTACCTTGAAGGATGCAGGAAACGAAGCACTGCGCTACTGGGTCAGCAACGTGGAGGATACCTTCTACATATTGGGCAGCGTGGTCGGACCGCATCCGTATCCAATGATTGTGCGGGATTTCCAGCGCATAATCGGCGACGAGACGCGCGCCCAGATTCAGGAGATGGAAGGGCGTTTGCCCGATCTGGTCATCGCCTGTGTGGGCGGCGGCAGCAATGCCATGGGAATTTTCTATCCCTTCGTGCAGGATGAAGCCGTACGGCTGATGGGTGTGGAGGCCGCAGGCAAGGGTGTGGACACCGACAAACATGCCGCCACTATGTCCAAGGGCACCCATGGGGTATTCCAGGGCTCGCTGAGCTATCTCCTGCAGGATGAATTCGGCCAGGTGGTAGAGGCCCATTCCATCTCCGCCGGGTTGGACTATCCTGGCGTAGGGCCGGAGCATTCCTATCTGAAGGATACGGGCAGAGCCGAGTATGTGCCCATTACCGATGCGGAAGCGCTGGAGGCTTTGCAGCTGCTGAGCCGGCTGGAAGGGGTCATTCCTGCATTGGAAAGTGCCCATGCCATCGCCCAAACCATGAAGGTGGCGCCAGGCATGAGCAAGGATGAGATTATTGTTGTCAGCTTGTCCGGCCGCGGCGATAAGGACGTGGAATCGATTATGAAGTATCTGGGAGGCGGCTTGCAATGAACGGGATAGATGCGGCTTTTCAAAAAAACCGGGCTACGGGTAAGCTGACGCTGATTCCGTTTATTACGGTGGGTGACCCTGATCTGGACACCTCCGTGGATATCCTCCGGGAGCTGGAGCGGGCAGGGGCGGACATTGTGGAGCTGGGTGTGCCATATTCCGACCCGCTGGCGGACGGCCCGGTTATCCAGGCGTCCTCCTCCAGGGCGCTGCGCCATAAGGTCAGTATTGTAGATTGTATCCAGGTGGCTGGAAAGGCCAGGAAGCAAGGCATCACACTGCCTTTTATCATCTTCACATACTACAATCCCGTGCTGCAGCTGGGCTTTGACCGGTTTTTCCGGCTGTTGGCGGAAAATGACGTGCATGGCGCTATCATCCCCGATTTGCCCTTCGAGGAGAATAAGGAGGTGCGCACGCTTTGCGAGGCCCACGGGGTCCATCTGATCCCTCTGGTAGCCCCGACCTCCAAGGAGCGGATCCGGCGGATTACGGAAACCGCCCAGGGCTTTATCTACTGCGTTTCTTCGTTGGGCGTAACCGGGGCCCGGACCCAGTTCTTCGGAGGCGTGGAGGAGTTTATTGCCGATGTGAAGCGGTCCACGGATTTGCCGGTGGCGGTTGGCTTCGGCATCTCCAGCAGGGAGCAGGTAGAGCGCTTCGGGAAGGTGTGTGACGGCGTGGTGGTAGGCAGCGCCATTGTGCGGACAGTAGGCGAAGCGGAGGAGCTTCTGGCGGACGCTGGTACACGGGAGCAGGGACTAGGCCGCATCCGGGAGTTTGTGCAGGCGCTCAAGGGTTAAGGTGAAGTTTACAAGTGCTCCGGCCGGATTGTGGCCGGGGCTTTTTGGCTTTCCCGCGCGGGAGGGAGCAGAGCTAACGGCGGTGAGTGACCTTATTTGCCCCAAAAGGACGCCTCCGAAATTTTAACGGCGGCCACGGCCGTTATTTCCGGCAAATTCGCTGCCGGAGGCTCTTTGGAGGTGAAATAACGGCGCTCACTTCCGTTAGAGTTCCGCACTCCCTCTTTTTCGCCGAATAGCGGCTACTGCCGCCATTAGAATCTCCCACCCATGATTGCCGGCTATCCCGGAGACGAAGCAAACCTCAGCGGGTGATCTTCCTTTACATTTTCTATTTACATTCCGGCATCCCTTGTGCGACAATTAGAGGCATACCTGCTTTAAAGCGCGAAATTGGTCCTGCTCTAAGAAGCGGGCCAGAAACAAAAAGACGGGGTGTTGACAACATGCAGCCAAAGCCGAATATTATCCACTTGCCGGTATACCAGCCCGGTAAGCCTATAGAAGAAGTAAAGCGTGAGCTGGGGTTAGCAGAGGTGACCAAGCTTGCCTCCAATGAAAATCCTTTTGGCTCCTCTCCTGCAGTGAAGGATGCTCTTATTCGCGAAATGGAGCATATGGCTCTGTACCCGGATGGGGGAGCTGTTGACCTGACCGAGGCGGTAGCCGCCTTCTGGGGAGTGGGCACCGATCAAATCATTTTCGGCGCCGGCTCCGATGAAGTGATCCTTATGATCGCCAGAGCTTACCTGGTGGCAGGTGATGAAACGGTCATGTCCACCCATACCTTCGGGCAATACAAGCATAATGCCGAAATCGAGAATGCCGTGATTCACGAGGTTCCTCTGAAGAATAACACGTATGACCTGGAGGGGATGCTGGCCAAGGTAACCGCTAAGACCAAGCTGATTTGGATCTGCAACCCCAATAACCCCACAGGCACCATGGTTACCCATCAGGAGCTGAAGGCGTTCCTTCAAGCCGTGCCTGCAACAGCGCTGGTTGTTTTGGATGAGGCCTATGCCGAATACGTTACCAGCCCGGATTATCATGATGGCCTGAAGCTGCTTGAGGAGCATTCTAATGTGATCCTTCTGCGGACCTTCTCCAAAATTTACGGACTGGCCTCTATGCGGATTGGCTACGGCATCGGGCATCCCGATGTGATCCGGACCATTAATCTGGTGCGGGAGCCCTTCAATACTACCCGGTTCGCTCAGGTGGCGGCTCAAGCGGCGCTCTCCGACCAGGCTTTTGTGGAGGAATGCAGGGAGCGTAACAGAGAGGGGCTGCAGTTCCTAACCGGGGAATTCTCACGGCTGGGGCTGACCTGGCTCCCCGCCTACGGAAACTTCATTATGGTGGAGCTGAACCGGCCGGCAGGCCAGGTCTTCGACTCACTCCTGAAGAAGGGCTACATTATCCGCGGCGGGCATAAGCTGGATTTCCCTACTATGATCCGGATAACGGTTGGCAGCAGGGAGCAGAACGAAGGCTTCATCTCTGCATTAGAGCGGACTTTAGCGGAAGTTCAGGAAGTGGGGCGGCCGCTATGACCAAAATTGCCATTTTCGGAGTGGGATTGATGGGGGGCTCCCTGGCTTTATGCTTCAAGGGAAAGCCGGGGCTCCATGTGGTCGGGCATTCCCGGAGCCAAGCCTCCGTGGATAAATACCTGAAGCGCGAGGTGGTGGACGAAGGGACCACCTCCATGCGGGAAGCGGCGGAGGGGGCGGATTTCATCTTCCTGTGTGTGCCTGTAGGCAGCCTGGAGGAATATCTGCTGGAGCTGCAGCAATTCAATCTGAAGCCCGGGTGCATTATTACCGATGTAGGCAGCACCAAAGGATCTGTAGCGGAAGCGGCAGCCCGGCTGGACTGGAAGGGAGCCTGGTTTATCGGCGGCCATCCCATGGCCGGATCGGAGCGCTCCGGAGTGGAGGCGGCAACCTCCTATCTCTACGAGAACGCCTTCTATGTATTAACCCCCTCCGAGCAGGTGCCGGAGGAGGTTTACGGCCGCCTGGAGGAGCTGCTGCGTCTGACCAAGGCCCAAATTGTCCGGGTGGATGCCCGGCAGCATGACGATATTGTCGGTGCCATCAGCCATTTGCCCCATATCATTGCGGTGGCGCTGGTGAATCAGATTGCCGGATACAACCGTGAAGACTCCCTTTATGAGTCCTTGGCCGCCGGCGGCTTCCGGGATATCACCCGGATTGCCTCCAGCGAACCCGGCATATGGCGGGATATCCTGCTGAACAACAGGCAGGTAGTGCTCCGACTCTTGAAGGATTGGGGGCTGGAAATGGACCGTTTCGCCCGGATGCTGGAGTTTGAGGACGGCGAGGGAATCGAAAATGCCTTCGGCTCCGCAAGGGAATTCCGCAAACGTCTGCCGGAGCGGCGCAAGGGTGTGCTGACATCCTTGTTCGATGTGTATGTGGATGTGCCCGACCATCCGGGCATTATCGGGCATATCGCTTCCATTCTGGGGGACCAGCGGGTTAACCTGAGCAACATCCAAATTATCGAAAGCCGTGCCGATGTGCCGGGCATCATGCGTCTGTCATTCCGCAACCAGGTGGATCAGGACCGTGCCGTAGAGCTGCTGAAGCCCCTTTATCCCATTCATATGTGAGCGTTCCCCAACAGCTCTTCCGGATGATCCTCTGGAGGAGCTTTTCCATAAGATTTACCGGTGAAGTTGAATTATTGCGGCTCAATAGCGGTTACAAAAGAAAAAGGAATCGTTTTCAAAAAAGGGGTTGACAATTTGTAAACGTATACATATAATAAAAGTACAGTATGGTTTCTCTCCACTCCTATCCGAATTGCACAATGTGCACCCGCCGTGTGAACGGCGGTTTTTTTTTGCGAAAAAGTGGCTGCGTGAATATAAAGGGGATTTTCTCGCTGGTCCACTGAATTAATCTCGGGGCATTGTGTCACATTCGGGAGATGTTTTGGTCGGGAACGGGTATGAATGGTTTATGGCCGTGCAAATGTAAGGCGGAGCTGCACCCTTCTGCCCACCGGCTACGTATAGATAAAGAGCTAAACCGGGAAAGTCCGCTACGTCAGGCTTACAACAGCCACGTGGCTGCGTATATATTGCTGGTTTGTATATTGATTAGAGTTTCCAGATTGAGGGAGTTTTGTGTGGCATGTACTTTTTTGTCGAAGTCAGCAGGAGTTTTGACCCCTCATCTAGAATAATTGTTGCATGGTATTGCACCGCTAGCATATGCGGATGTCATGAATCTAAAAATTTGTCCATAGCTTACATAGATAAAGGTTTTTATAAAAGATTGCGCAACTTTTTTCCGTCTCAGGGGTATTTATGTGTGAAGTCAAAACCTGGGACGGATGCAAGCAAGGAGGGTTGCTTGTAATGACCGATTCCCAGTTAATCAGAGAAATTAAAGATGGCAATGTGGAGCTCTATGCCGAGCTCATGCGTCGTTACGAGCGGAAAATACTCGCCTTTGTATTCCACATGCTGAAGAGCGCCCATATGGAAATCATGGCCGATGATTTGTGCCAGGAGACCTTTTATAAAGCTTACCGCAGTCTGCAAACCTTCCGGGAGGTGGATGCATCCTTTTCCACTTGGCTGTACACCATAGCCCGTAATACGGTGCTAAGCGAGCTGCGGAAGCAGAAGCATGTCCGGGTGTCCCTGGATGAATCGGGTCATGTTCCCCGTGCGCCGTTGGACACTATGCCCGAACAGAGCATGCTCCGCAATGAGAAGGTGAGCATGGTCCGGAATGCGATCAACAATCTGCCTGAGAAGCAGCGTTCGGCACTGATCCTGAGGGAATACGAACAGATGGACTACCAGGAGATCGCGAACATTCTGGGTCAGACCGTGAGTGCCGTGAAATCGCTTTTGTTCCGGGCTAGGGCCAGTGTGAAGCTTCAGCTGGAGCCGTATTTTTCCGATCCGATCTTTGAAGAGGTTGAGGGGATGAATCAACGATGAAATGCGAAGATATTCAAGAACGGCTGGGCATCTACTTTGACCTGCCTGAGGAGGACGAAGACCGCATTGCAGTGGATGAGCATATCCGGCAGTGCGAGACATGCAGGGAAGAATTCCGCATATGGGAAGAAAGCGCCGATTTAATCCGGCTTTCCCACGAGGAAATTGAACCTGTCCTCTACAGCTCCCCTATGGTCACGGATCAGGTAATGAAGCGGATATATCAGCAGGAAGCATGGAGGACACCTATCCCCAACCGGATCTACTCCATTTCCTTCGCTCTGAGGCGGAAGCTTACGGTGATGGCCGCTTTTTTCGTCGCCTTATTCTTGGTCAGCTTTCTCCATACAGCTTACAATACCCAGCATTCAGCGGAACCGGTGCCCACCAAGGATTACGGGATTAATCAGGCTGCCAAAGCGACCATCAATCCGGCGGATTCCCTGAATGTGCATTCCATGCCGAATACCACCATGGCCAGTGTCAGCCCTACGATTATTGATCCAGTAAAAATCGGACCGCTGCGCTCCATACCCGACTATATGCTGTCGTTATCCATATTGGGGCTGATTTCCACGCTTCTGATTATGAATTGGCTTTCCCGGACCAGAGCGTAACGCAACGCTCGGATCAGCTTTCCAGAAAAGGGATTCGTCCCTTTGCCTCAGGCTCTCCCACTTCGGGAGAGCTTTTTTTGTTGCCGGCAATTCCGCCGCGTATACATCCCGCCCGATCGTTCCATAATGGTAATAAATGCTGGTCCGGCACCATAGAGCACATCCGGCGCTTCACTCCAAGGCGATTGACCGCCTACCGCTTATGACAGGAGGGAGATCCATGAACCTGGCAGAGATGCTGAATTATACCGACATTAAGGAACTGGGCCGCATCGCCCGGAACTATAACTGCCAATGCAGCACCCATTCCAAAAACGAGCTGATTCAGTCGATTTTGTCCACCGTGGGGCGTCAGCGTGTACTGGATGATCTTGTAGCCGGTATGGAGAAAGCGGATATCCAATTTCTTAATTCACTTTTATTCGAAGAAAGAAAGGCATTCAGCCTGGAGGATCTGATGGCCCGCGCCAACAACTCCCGGCCGGAGGAAAAGGAAGGAGGGGAATGGAACCCGAGGGAGCTGGTTACCCGGTTTAAGCAGCGCGGTTGGCTGTTTAACGGGTACTCCCGGGAGACCCAATACTTGTTTCAGGTGCCAGATGATCTGAAGCGGCGGTTCACAGAAGCG
>JAQSYT010000275.1 GCA_029256065.1 Paenibacillaceae bacterium | reverse complement strand
CAATCCGGCTTCCATACAGGCGGTAATTGAAGGAGCCAAGAAGAAGGGATTGGACGTGAAGCAAGGCGGGGAGCTGTTCTCCGATGCCATGGGTGCAGCGGGAACCAAGGAAGGCACCTACGCCGGCATGTACCGTCATAATGTGGATACCATCTATAAGGCGCTAAGCGGAAAGGGGGAATAGCTGTGCTGCCGGTACTCAATGTCAGAGGATTAAGTGCATCTTATCACCGCAACAAGGTGTTGGATGGGGTAGATTTTGAGGTTCGTCCCGGTACCATGACCGGAATTGTGGGACCTAACGGGGCTGGAAAATCCACTCTTCTGAAGGTAATGCTCCAGCTTCATCCCAAGCTGGCGGGCGAGGTGTCTTTTTTCGGAGCCTCCTACAACCAGGTGAAATCCCGGATTGGCTATGTTCCGCAGCGGGGCTCGGTAGACTGGGATTTTCCCACGGATGCTCTGGATGTTGTATTGATGGGGCTATACGGGCAGATTGGTTGGCTGAAGTGGCCCAAGCGGCGGCATAAGGAGAAGGCTATGCATGCGTTGGACGAAATGGGTATGGCGGATTATGCCAAACGGCAAATCAGCCAGCTGTCGGGAGGCCAGCAGCAGCGGGTATTCCTGGCCAGAGCTCTGGCCCAGGAGGCGGAGCTGTATTTCCTGGATGAACCGCTGGCAGGGGTGGATGCGGCTACAGAACGGGCGATTATGCATACCTTGAAGACGTTAAAGGAAAACGGGAAAACCGTGCTGGTGGTCCACCATGATCTGCAAACAGTGGAGGATTATTTCGACCACCTGCTCCTTTTGAACCGGAGAGTTGTTGTGCATGGACCTACGCAGGAGGTTTTTACCAAGGCCAACATCTCCAATACGTATGGAGGCGTGCTGCGCTGGATGGGGGAGAAATCAGGATGATACAGCTGTCGCATAATGCGCAATGGGTCCTTCTCAGCACCTTGATTCTGGGCATTGCCGCAGGGGTTATCGGCTGCTTCGCCTATTGGAAGCGGCAGAGTCTGATGAGTGACGCCTTGTCTCATGCTGCACTGCCGGGTGTGGTTGCTGGATTTATGGCAGTAGGTGCCAAAAGCCTGCCTGCCATGATTGGGGGAGCAGCCGCCAGTGCGCTGCTGGGCGCCGCCCTCATCCATTGGATCCGTTCCAACTCCAGGGTGAAGGAGGATGCGGCTATGGGGATTGTGCTGTCCGTATTCTTCGGCTTGGGCATCATGCTGGTGACCTTCGCCAACCGGATGGCAAACGGCAACCAAAGCGGACTGGACAGCTTTATCTTCGGGCAGGCTGCCTCCATGGTCAGGCAGGATGTCTGGACAATGACAGGGCTGGCACTACTGGTTATTCTAGTGGCTGTTGTGGGATTTAAGGAGTGGAAGCTGTTTTTGTTCGACGGGGCCTTCGGCCAAGGGCTGGGGTTGTCCGGGCGTTGGATGAACAGTCTGTATATGGCGGTGCTGGTGCTGGTTATCGTCATCGGCATCCAATCTGTCGGGGTGATTCTCATGTCAGCGCTGCTGATTATCCCACCGGTGAGTGCCCGTTATTGGACCCATTCCTTCGGAGGAATGGTGGTATTGGCGGGAGCATTCGGCGGCGGAGCGGGAATGCTCGGAACGTTGGCCAGCACGATGGGCAAGGGTTTGCCCACAGGTCCCTTTATTGTGCTGGCAGCCTCCGGAATGTTTATTGTTTCGATGTTTTTGGGAGTGCGGAAGGGGCTTCTGGTACTGTATCTGGAGCGGCTGTCCCAGCGGAGAAGGCTGGCTGGAGAAACGGTTGAACCCCGGCGGATGAAGGAGGGGGTAGGCTCATGAGCTACAGCGGCTGGATTATTCTTACCGCTTCCCTAGTGGGATTGTCCTGTGGCATTATCGGGGTGCTGCTGATTCTGCGCCGGATGGCCATGATGGCCGATGCCATCAGCCATACGGTATTGCTGGGTATTGTGACGGCATTTCTCATCACCAGAGAGCTGAGCGGCTTCCATATGCTGATTGGCTCCGTTGCCGCCGGCCTGCTGACGGCAGTGCTGGTCCAGTGGTTTCATGCCAAGGGTGTCCAGCAGGAGGCTTCCATCGGTATTGTATTTACCACCATGTTTGCGCTGGGAGTGGTGCTGATTGCCACCAAGGTGGGGAATGCCCACTTGGATGTAAAGCATGCGCTGATGGGGGAAATCACCTTCATCCCTTGGGAGACAGTGGAGCTTCCACTGGCCGGTGCTATACCGGAGGCGGTGGTGCTGCTGTCGGCGGTTCTCGTGGTGGTGGTGCTGGTCATTGCTCTCTTCTTCAAGGAGTGGAAGCTAACCTCCTTCGACCCTGCTCTGGCGGCCAGTCTGGGGCTGCCGGTGATGGTGATGCACTATGTATTTATGTCCCTGGTGTCCGTCACCACAGTAGCGTCCTTCGATGCCGTGGGAGCCATTCTGGTGGTGGCGTTGCTGATTACGCCTGCTTCGGCTGCCTACCTTTGGACGGACCGGCTGTCGGTTATGATGGTGCTAAGCGGCGCCTTTGGTGTCATTTCTGCCATCTCGGGCTATTATCTGGCTGTTTGGCTGGATACCTCCATCTCCGGCTCCATGGCATTTGCCACCGGTGTTCTGTTCCTGGTTAGCTTTCTGTTTTCTCCCAAGCATGGTCAGATTTCCCGCTTGCTTCGGCCAAAGGGGGCTGCCGAGTTGGTTTCCCCTTACGGCGGACAATAGAAGGGCATGCCGTTCCTCTTTGCATTGAAGAGGGACGGTTTTTTGTGTCGGCAAGGTATGGGAAGGGGATGGCAGAGTAAAAGGCCTCTCTTTGATCGTCCATAAAGTGGTTTCAGGGAAGGCAGCTGCTGGAGGGATACTGCGTGGATACTGGACAGATACTGCACGGATACTGGATAGATACTGGACAGATACTGCACGAGGAATACTGCTGCAGATGATAGCGTACAACAAATGAGCGCTATTGAGGAATCGAAAGGTTTTTTTGCGGAATAGCGATCATGTTTTGTATGCTAAGCTCCTGATTTAGGTGGTTTTATATGAAAAAAAGAGCAATAGCATACATTTTAGGTATGCTATTTAGAGAAAATCGGCTTGATTGCTGAAATAGCGAACATTTGTTGACGCTTACACAAAGAAGTTCTTCCTTTGGAGCCTCTGTTTGTGCGGATTTTTCCTGCATATCCTTGATTTCCGCCCTCGCTCTTGATTTCCGCCCTCGCTCTTGGTTTCCGCCCTCGCTCTTGAATTTCGTCCCCGTTCTTGGTTTCCGCCCTCGCTCTAGAATTTCGTCCCCGCTTTTTCAAGCCTGCTTGTCTTACCATTGACCAACCCTACCCCAGAAGGTTAGCCCGGCAAAGGAAGAATTTTATGTTGACAAATTAAATAGTAATATTTACAGTTATAAGAGAATTATAATAGTAAAAATTACGATAAAAAAAGAAAGAGACCGGAGGCAGGATCATTTATGAACAAAAAAAGCATTGCAGTTCTATCCATCAGTCTATTAATTGGAGGGGCACTGGCGGGTTGCGGGGCACAAAATGATGTAGCACAAGGGGCATCGCCCAATACAGCATTCGCTTCATCCGCGCAGGCATCCCAGTCTCCTGCCGTTCAATCCCCGTCTCCCAAGGCGGAAACCAAGCTTACCCTGACGGATGATCTCAAACGTACAGTGGTGCTGGACAAAAAGCCGGAACGGATCGTGGTGCTGTCGCCGGAAATGCTGGAGCTGCTGTATGCCATCGGCGGTACTGCGGCCGGACGGGCGGAGGCCGCAGGCATTACCCCTCCCCTGGGAGCGGAGATTGTCCCTGGTGTAGGGCAGATGAGACAGGTCAGCCTGGAGCAGGTGCTGGCGCTGAAGCCGGATCTGGTTATCGGGCAGCCTGTATTTCATAAAGATATGGAGCCGACCCTGACAGCCAGCGGCATTCCTGTTGCCTTTCTGAAGCTGGGTTCCTTGGAGGAGGTTCATGCCAAAACCGAGCTGCTGGGGCGACTCACCGGGAAGGAAGCGCAGGCCAAAAAGGCGCTGGCTGACCTGGACAGTCGGGTGGAGCAGGTAATAAAGAAGCTGCCTGCTGAGAAGCCCACTTTTGTCAATCTGAATGTAACCCCAGGAGTGGTTTCCATCCAACGGACCGATATGGCCGGGCTGGAGATTGCCAAGAGGATGAATCTGGTCAATGCGGCGGAGGATCTGCCTACAGACAAGCCGGATGCCAGCACGCTGCCTTACAGTCTTGAAAAGCTCATCGAAAAAAATCCTGACTACATATTCCTCATTATCCATGGCAGCAAAGAAGCCGGAGAGAAGAAAATCAAAACCGAAATGGAGAGTAACCCGGCCTGGTCCTCCCTGAAGGCTGTTCAGGAGAAAAAGGTAATTGTTATGCCATCGGAGCTGTTCCTGACCAATCCGGGTCTGAAATATGATGAGTCCATGACGTATCTGGGCCAATACGTGTATCCCGCCAGCTTCGGGCAGCCTGCTGCTGCGGGTAAGTCGCAGTAGCATGGGCATCTCTTCTAAGTTGAAGCCGGACAACACCGGACCGGAGAATGAACACCTGCCGCTGCGGGACAGACCGGCTTGGGGGCTGTTCATACTGGCTATTCTCGGCTGCAGCGTTATGGCCTCAGTCCTGTTCAGCATCTACAGCGGCGCCGTCAAGGTTCCACTGGAGGACATTAGCCGGTACATTCTGGATGCTTCCTTCGAAGGTCCGTTCCGGTCCATTGTATGGAATATCCGCATTCCCCGGGCTATAGTAGGGGCGCTTGTAGGCGCCAGCCTGGCGGTTTCCGGGGCGCTGCTGCAGGGGGTCATGCGCAATCCTTTGGCTGATCCGCAAGTGATCGGAGTATCCAGCGGTGCGGGACTGTTCAGCATCCTGATCCTGATCGTGTTCCAGGAGTATGAGTATCTGCTGCCGCCTGCCGCCTTCGCGGGGGCCACGCTTGCAGCTGTTTTGATCTACATGCTGGCTTGGAAGGACGGGATTCATCCGGTCCGGATCGTACTGGCAGGAGCGGCGGTTTCGGCTTTTTTGGGGGCGGGGATTTCGGGGCTGATGATCTTTTATAGTGACCGGGTGCACGGAGCGCTGATCTTTATGGTAGGGGGCTTGTCCGCCAAAAGCTGGCCTCATGTCCAAATCATTGTGCCTTATGCTCTTGTTGGGCTGCTCTTGGCCGGTCTTGGGGCAGGGAGGATGAATCTGCTGATGCTGGGGGATGCGGCAGCCCGCAATCTGGGCGTCCGGGTGGAGTGGGTCCGCCTGTCCATGACCGCGGTAGCCACCCTGCTTGCGGCAAGCTCTGTCAGCGTTGCGGGTTTATTGGGCTTTGTGGGCTTGATCGTTCCCCATGCCACCCGGCTGGTGATCGGCAATGACTACCGGCTGATGCTGCCTGCGTCGGCCTTGCTGGGGGCGGCCGTGGTCACCTTCTCCGATACGCTGGCGAGACTGCTTTGGGCGCCTACGGAGCTTCCGGTGGGCATCATTATGGGAGCAGTCGGAGCGCCGTTCTTTCTGTATTTATTGAGGAGGCAAACCATGTGAGTATGCTGGAAACCACAGATTTGAGGCTTGTTTACGGCAATGGCCGGGCCGTCGTCAACGGCTTGTCTCTCTCCCTGTCCAAGGGCAGAGTGTACAGCATTATCGGACCCAACGGCTGTGGTAAAAGCACCCTGCTGCGTGCTCTATCCCGGCAGCTGAAGCCCTCCGGCGGACAGGTGCTGCTGGAAGGGAAAAATCTGTTCCGGACACCGCCCAAAGAGGCGGCACGGAAGCTGTCCTTCCTGGCTCAAAACCAGGAAAAGGTGGAGATGAAGGTAAGGGATCTGGTGGCGTACGGGCGCACGCCATACCGCTCCCTGGGCCAGTCACGCCATACAGATGAGGACCGGGAGATCGTATCCTGGGCCATGGAAGCCACTTCGGTTGCCGCCATGGCGGAGCGGGATGTGGCCACCTTGAGCGGAGGCGAGCGCCAGCGGGTGTGGATTGCTATGGCACTGACCCAGCGGCCGGAAATGCTGCTGCTGGATGAGCCTACCACATATTTGGACATCTGCCACCAGATGGAGGTGCTGGAGCTGCTTCAGCAGCTGAACCGGGTTTACGGCATGACCATTCTGATGGTGCTCCATGACATGAATCAGGCCTGCCAGTTTTCTGACGAGCTAATTGTAATGAAGGCAGGCAGCATCCACGCCCAGGGTGAGCCCATGCAGGTGATGACGCCAGAGCTTTTGCAGGAGGTGTTCCAGGTCAGGGCACTGGTTAGTAAGGACAGAGATTCAGGAAAGCCCTTTTGCCGGATTCAAGGCAAAATTACCGGATAGGAGTAGAGGATGATATGGCAAATAGGCAAGAGATGTATCCGTTTAGCGCCATTGTCGGCCAGGAGCGGATGAAAACGGCGTTGATATTGAATCTGATCAACCCCAGGCTTGGCGGTGTGCTGATCCAAGGGGAGAAGGGGACGGCAAAATCTACTGCTGTAAGGGCGGCGGCCGAATTGGTGCCTGGAGTGGATGTGGTAAACCTGCCTGTCAGCGCTACAGAGGACCGGGTTGTGGGGACGCTGGACATCCAGCATGCCCTTGCCGCAGGGGAAAAACGGTTTGAGCCGGGGCTGCTGGCTCAGTCAGACGGGAATATTCTATACGTCGATGAGATCAATCTGCTGGATGACCACATTGTGGATGTGCTGCTGGATGCGGCTGCATCAGGTGTGAACACCGTAGAACGGGAGGGCATCTCCCATTCCCATCCGTCGCGCTTTATTCTGGTAGGCACCATGAATCCCGAGGAAGGGGATTTGCGGCCCCAGCTGCTGGACCGGTTCGGCTTGTTCGTGGAGGTAGGCGGGGAGACGGAGGTGGAATTGCGGATGGAGGTTATACGGCGCAGGCTTGCCTTCGAGGCTGACCCGGGGGCATTTCTGGAGTGTTACCACATGGAGCAGGCGGAGCTGACGGCGCAGATCGAGGCCTCCCGGCAGCGTCTTGCGGCTATGGTGTATTCCGATGACATACTGGCTCAGGCAGCGCGGAT
>JAQSYT010000274.1 GCA_029256065.1 Paenibacillaceae bacterium | reverse complement strand
CATGTTCCCCAGCTTCATGTCCATGGTGGCCATCTACATTCTACTTGCCCAGATCAATCTGATGAACAGCCATTGGGCGCTGGTTCTGGTGTACAGCTCCGGCTCCTTCGCCGGCAATGTGTTTGTGGCTAAGGGCTTCTATGATACCATTCCCAAAAGTCTGGAGGAGGCTGCCCGGATTGACGGGGCCAGCCACTGGACCGTTTTCGGAAGGATCATGATTCCCCTCCTCCGTCCTATGCTGACCTATGTGAGCCTGATGATTTTTACAGGGGCATGGATCGATTTTATCTTCGCCAAGCTGGTTCTCCGCTCATCAGAGAAATACACCCTCGCCGTAGGGTTGTACGATATGGTCAGCCGGCAGAACTCGACGGAATTCACCAGCTTTGCCGCCGGAGCCGTAATGGTGGCCTTACCGATAATGCTGTTATTCATTTGGCTGCAGCGCTTTTTGGTTGCAGGACTTACACAAGGTGCTAATAAGGGGTGATCACAATGCGGCTGGACTCCATCTATCATACGTGCGATGCACCCTTTGCATTTGCCGTCAGTTTGCATGAGTGGAAAGTAAGAATACGCTGTGCCAAGGGGGATGCGGAACGGGTTTCTGTCGTGCATGCGGACCGGTACGCCGATCCCGGCCGGGAGGTGCCGCTGCGGCTGGAGCATGTTTTATCTACCGGGCTCCACGATTATTATGAAGGCATCATCCCAACGCCAACCCGCCGCATCCGCTATTGCTTCCTTCTGGAAAACAGTCTGGGGGAACGGGTTTGGTACGGGGAAAACGGCGCTTATAGCGAACGGAAGCATACCAATGTTTTTCATTGCCCCATCATCACTCCGTCACAGGTGCATGCGTTGCCAGAGTGGGCCGCTTCAGCAGTTGTGTACCAGATTTTCCCTGAGCGGTTTCATAACGGCGATCCCCAGAATGATCCGGAAGAAGCCCTGAATTGGATCGAGGGCAGCTGTCCGGCACCGGATTCCTTCTGGGGCGGAGATCTGCAGGGCATCCTCGATAAGCTGCCCTATCTGCAGGAATTGGGGGTTACCTGCGTCTACCTGACGCCCATTTTCCTCTCACCCTCTAACCACAAATACGATACAGTGGATTATTACACCATCGATCCCCATTTCGGCGACGAGGCATTGTTCCGCCAGCTGGTCCAGGAAGCACACCGCTTGGGCATACGGGTGATGCTGGACGCAGTATTTAACCACTCCAGCGACCGTTTCTTCGCTTTTCAGGATGTGTTGGCCAACGGGGAAGCCTCCCCTTATAAGGATTGGTTCTATATCAAGGGGTACCCGGTGGTGCAGCAGCCTGTGGCCTGCTACGAAACCTTCGCCAGCAACCTGCCCTTTATGCCCAGGCTGAATCTGGAGCATCCCGGAGTTCAAGAGTATATGCTCCAGGTGACGGCCTATTGGATGGATCAGGCCCAGGTGGACGGATGGCGGCTGGATGTGGCCAACGAGGTGCCACCCTCCTTTTGGCGGATGTTCCGCCAACTGGTGAAATCTAAGAACCCCGATGCGCTGATTATCGGCGAGGTGATGCATGACGCCCTGCCCTGGCTCCGCGGCGACCAGTTTGACGGCACGATGAATTATCCCTTACGGGATGTGCTGCTGGAGTTTTTTGCCCGGCAGTCCATTGGGGCAGCGGCCTTTATGGAGCAGGCGGCAGGGCTTTATATCCGCGGCACGGACAGCTCCTCCCTGGCCATGCTGAATTTGCTGGACTCCCATGACACGGAACGGTTCCTCACCTCCTGCCGGAAGGGCGGCTGGGGCTGGCAGCCGGGAGGCGGCGCAGAGGAGCGCTTGAAGCTGGCTGTGCTGTTCCTGATGACCTATCCCGGCATCCCGATGATCTATTACGGCGCGGAAGTCGGCATGGAGGGCGAAACCGACCCGGGCTGCCGCAAGCCGATGGTATGGGAGCCGGCCGGTCAAAATTTGCCGTTGAAGCATTATTATCAGCTGCTGGCTCGCCTGCGCAGGGAACGGAGCGAGCTGCAAACCGGCTCCTTCACCGTCTGGGTGGCAGACGAAGCGCAGAATCAGGCAGGCTTCATCCGGAGAAGCAGCAGCGGAGAAATCGCCGTTCTCCTTCACAATAACCCCTGCGAGGCGGAGATCGAGCTGCCGCTCCCTCCTTCCTTCCATGGCCGCCGCATCCGAGAGCTCCTGACCGGACAAACCTGGGAGGCAGGGACCTCCATCCGGCTGAATCTCCCTCCTTACAGCGGGTATTTGTTTACTGCCGAAGCTCGCTAGGAAAGCAGGCGGGGTCATCTTAAGCGTTCTGCCCATTACATGAGAAATTCTAACGGCGGCAGGAGACCTTATTGGGCTTCAAACAGAGTGTATTTCTCTGTTTTGACCCGAATAGCGTCTCTCACCGCCGTTAGAAATCTTGAGGGGCATTTTATGGCCAAATAGCGTCTTTCACCGCCGTTAGGTTATATGTTTGCCTCTTTTATTGAGTATTGAACCTCAATGTGATCGCTCACAAAATATGTATCGTCGCCCGCCGGAAGCATCCAGCTTACACTTACCGAAACACCCTTCCATGTTATCACCTTCAACAGTGCGGCCGTCAACCGCTGCCCATGACACATACTCCTGTAAAAACAAGGCTGGCATATATACAGCGTCTGCAAGCGCCGTTATCAACTGCCCCTGATCCATTTCAGCCCCGGTGGAACGGAAAAGCTGAACGTGCTTGGCAAATAGCCCCCATTGATAATGTGCTGTCGGAGCAAAGCAGGCAGTCCAACAATACCAGCTTCCGTAAAAAGACTTTGTGTGCTTCTATTCCCGCTAGTTTCCGTCAAAGAGCTTTTTACATCTGCCAGATATTCGTTCCAAAGCCTTTCTGATTCATCCTCTTCCAATCTCTGCCAACCCACCCTCAAGTCTGCCCCGCCACATGGGGATCATAATCCGCTAAGATCAGCATATCGATATGCCGGGCGTTCCGAAGGAGATAATGGACGAAGGTTTCCTTAAACAACGTCCGCCATAAGGGCTTACGGGAGTGCCCGATGATGAGCTGGGTGGCCTGCACCTCATTCATCCGCGCAAGCAAATGCCGGTGAAGGTGCTTGCCGCTTGCCGCCTCCGCAGTCTCCATCCTGCCCCCCAACCGTTCAGTTAGCTGCCGCAGCGTGTCCACTTGCTTCTGCTGCTCCAAGGACAGCTCCCCGCTGCATTGGGCATAATGGACAACCCACTCTGCCTTCAGCCGGTGGGCAATCCGGAAGCCGCGGCGGATCAGCCGCTCCGCCCGGGGCTCCAGATCCACACACACGAAGATCACCTCCCGCCTGCTCCATGGCCCCCGCAGCGCAGCATCCCGCTCCCAAGCCTCCAGCCGTTCATCCACATCATCGGCAATCTCCCGCAAGGCCAACTCCCGCAGGGCAATCAGGTTGCCGAGCTTGAAGAAGGATTCTAGCGCCTGGCTAATCTTCTCGGCTGCATATATTTTCCCTTCCTTCATCCGCTCCTGGAGCATCTGGGGTGTGATGTCGATAAGCTCCACCTCATTGGCCATCTTCAGGATATAGTCCGGCACCGTCTCCCGGACCCGGACACCCGTCAATTGGGCAACGGCATCATTGAGGCTCTCCAGGTGCTGCACATTTACTGTGGTAATGACGGAAATGCCATTCTCCAACAGCCGGATAATGTCCTCATAACGCTTCCGCGTGGCGACTCCCGGCACATTGGTATGCGCCAACTCATCCACCAGCACCACCTCCGGATGGCGGGCGATGATGGCGTCGGTATCCATCTCCTCCAGCTGGACCGCCTGATAAGGAACCTTTACCCTCGGAATAATAGGCAGCCCGCCGATTTGCTCCAGGGTTTCCTTCCGGCCGTGGGTTTCCAGAAGACCGATGACCACATCAATGCCTCTACCCAGCAAAAGATTGCCCTCCTGCAGCATTTTATAGGTTTTCCCCACCCCTGGTGCAGCCCCGATATACACCTTGAAGGTGCCGTGCCGGATGGTTTCCACCCGGTTCTGGATTTCCTGGCTGGTTAAACGGTGGAACCGCTGGGCTTTCTTCTGGTTGCCCGACTTGACAGGAAGAATCCGTTCCCCTTCCTCCCTGGCTCTGTCCGCCATCAGGAAAACGTCAATGTTCCGTGTCTTGCGCAGCACCCGGTTGGCAATGGAGCCCTGCCACTTCTCCTGCAAGCGGCTTTTCTGGGAGTGGCCCATAACAATCCGCGTCACATTGTTTTGAATAGCGTACCGTACAAGAACGGACGGCAGAGCCCGAATCCGCGGCAGAGGCAATTCCTCAAACCGGCCATCCACCCGCTTTACCAGCTTGCTGATGGATTGCCTGAAGGCCTGCTGCTCCTTGGTCAGCTGCCGTCGGGCCAGCACGAAGCTGACCACCAGCAGATCACCGCCCAACCGTTTTGCAATCTGTTGGCCTCTGCGGATATGAAGTGAGCCGTTCCAATGATATTGCGCGGAGACCAATATCCGCTCCGAAGCCCCGGACGGGCCAATAAGACCCTGTTCCTCACGGTGTTTTTCCAGAGAGTCGTTGACGCCTTCCGCCACCAACCGCAAGGCTACCTCCCGCAATACACCCAAATTGCCTCTGCGGGATAAAGCCGGATGTGCCCGGTCACCCAAAATTCCCTCTTCCATCCTCTTCAGGATGGTTTCAGGCGATACATCGATGAGGCGCACTTCATCAGCCAGCTCCAATGTGTTCATGGGCACGGTCTCGTCAGCTTTGATCCCCGTCAGTTTATAAATCTCTTCCCCCACTCCCGCCAACTCATAGACATTGATGGTGGTAATGACACTTATGCCCTTGTCCATCAAATAACGGATATCCTCCAACCGGGTGGGGAATGGGGCCCCGTCCCGGTTGCGGTGAGCCAGTCCGTCTACAAGCAGCACCTCCGGATTGCGCTCCACTAAAGCCTCTAAAGGCAAATCCTTCTGCTCTTGTCCATCCTTCCACCAGTGAATGCTGGGCACCCGCTCCAAGTCCTCCAGCTGTTGGACTGTTTCCGCCCGCTGCATGGTAGTGACTGCGCTATACACCACATCAATACCCTGCTTTTGCAGCAGCCTGCCTTCCTGAAGCATGTGATAGGTTTTGCCTGAGCCGCTGACGGACCCGATCAGAATCTTCAGTCTTCCCCTGTGGAGGCGGTAGATCGAGTCGAGAATTTCCTCCGGGGTTTTCCGTTTATAAGGGGCCACCAGTCATCCTCCTACGCGCCGTTCCCGCTGTACGGCCAGTGTATCCAGAAATTGCGCAAGCAAACGGTTAAACAGCTCAGGCTGGCAGAGATTGCCCGGCGGCAGGGAATCCGGAATCAGCTCAAATTGCGCTTGGGGCAGCATGGCTGCCAGCTCCTTCATATACAGGACATTAGGGCCGGAATCGCCGGATGCGAGACACAAGGCTGGTTGGCCGATTTCCTTTAGCTCCTGCCCATAATTTACACCCGTCATGGCCAATCTTTGCTTGTACAGCTCACCGGGCCGCTTCTCCAGGAGATTGCTGCGGATGACCCGGTATGCCTGTTCCCAGCGCTGGTAGGATAAACGGACAGAGGGGAGAATCCAATCGCTTGGCGCATAATAGGTCAGACAGCTGCAATAGGCTGCGGCCGCCTGAAGGCTTCTAACCACCGCTGACGGATCATCCCGGTAGAAGCTGTCCGCCACCACTATGGCGCTGACCCGGTTCGGGTAGGCATATGCAATGTGCTGTGCAAGCAGCCCCCCGTAGGAAACACCCACAAACACCGCTTCCCTTATTTGGAGCTGGTTCAGCAGCACGATCAAATCGGAGCATTGCGTCTCGATAATCTCCTGACGCGGCTCCGTAAGTCTTCCGGATTTCCCGTTTCCCCGCAGATCGCAAGTGATTACTTTGTAACGGGCGGAGAAGTATTCTTTTTGCGGTCCAAACATAGTATGGGTCATGCCATGTCCATGAATGAAAATCACAGGCATCCCTCTGCCCTGAATTTCATAATAAATCGTAGTTCCGTTTACATTGGCGACAGCCACGTTAATGACCTCCCAGCTCCAACAGGGCCATATTCAGCTTTAGTACATTGACACGCGGCTCCCCGAATATTCCCAAGTCCCGCCCCTCTGTATGGGCGATGACCAATTCGTCCAACTCCTCCCGGGAGATGCCGCTTAAGGCACTAATTCTGGGAATTTGCACTCTCGCCGATGCCGGAGTGATATGGGGGTCCAGACCAGAGCCGGAATTAGTCACCAGATCAATGGGGAGCCGGCTGACAGGAACCTCGGGGTTTGCCTTTTTCCACTCTTCAATAGAGTCACCTGTCCGCTTCAGCATATCTGGGTTGGACGGCCCGTAATTATTGGAGCCTGAGGCCTCAGCCTTATATTCAATGCTGGATACACGGCTTTGGAACAAGGCCGGATCCTCATAGGCTTGCCCAATCAATTCGGAGCCGACGATCTGGCCTGCGCTATTCTTTAAGAGGCTCCCGTTGGCACGGTCAGGCATCAGAACCTGTGCCAGCCCCGTAGATGCCAGCGGGTAAATAATCCCGCAGAGTACAATGAACACGGCGCTGAGCCTTACTGCCGTAAACAGAAGATTCGTTTTGGAAACCGGCTTTTGACTGGCTGCAGCTGCTTTTTGAATATCCATTTTTGTCATCCTTTCCATCATGCTGATGCACGCTCCTACAACCACATGTTTACAAACAGATCAATTATTTTGATGCCGATAAACGGAACCAGAATCCCGCCCAGTCCATAAACGAAAATGTTGCGCCGGAGCAGCTTGACCGAGCTCATGGGCGTATACGATACCCCCCGCATGGCAAGCGGGATCAGGAGGGGGATGATAATCGCATTGAATACCAGCGCCGAAAGAATGGCGGAGCTTGGGGAGCCCAGCCCCATCACGTTTAAGGCATTCATCTCCGGAATCGCCAGGGTGAACATGGCAGGAATGATGGCAAAGTATTTGGCAATATCGTTGGCGATGCTGAAGGTGGTCAACGCACCACGGGTCATCAGCAGCTGCTTGCCAATAGCCACCACCTCGATGATTTTGGACGGATCGGAAT
>JAQSYT010000273.1 GCA_029256065.1 Paenibacillaceae bacterium | reverse complement strand
TGCGCGGTAACCGCAGCATGGCTGACTATCTTACCGGCGCCATATCCAAAAATCGTTGCATCATTCTCCAAACCCCGTGTCTGCCCCGCTGCACGGACGGATGGTAAGATGAACTCAAGATGACCGAACCAAAGGGGGATGAGACAATTGAAAAAAGCAACATGGTTGGCAGGCGGATTAAGTCTGATGATGGTGCTGGGCGTAACGGCAGGATGCGGCGGAAGCGGGAGCGGCGGTAACAATAACAACGGCAGCAATAGTGGCAGCGGGAACACGGCAGCCCCATCGGCGGGAGCGGCGGGCACCTCCCAGGCCCCGGCGGCATCCACCGCCTCCGGCAAAACAGTGAAGCTGAAGATGTGGGGCGGTGTACCGGCGGAATCCGGTCCCCAAGCCGTAGTGGATGCGTGGAACAAGCAAAATCCGGACATCCAGGTGGCCTATGAACGTTTTGTCAATGACGATGCGGGAAATCTGAAGCTGGATACGGCTCTCATGACCGGCCAGGATGCAGATCTGTTCGTCAACTATTCCTACTCCCGCTTGCAGAAGCGGAAGGATGCCGGGCTGGCGTTAGATTTAAGCGCTTACACCGACTATAACGTGGATGACAAAATGGGCACCGACGCCAAGCTTTGGCAGATTAACGGCAAGTATTACGGCATTCCCACCAAGAAGAACATGTCCTTCGTGTGGCTGAACAAGGATGCTCTGGATGCGGCGGGGCTTCCCGTGCCGGCTCTGGACTGGACCTGGGACGATATGAAGGAGTATGCCGCCAAGCTCAAAACCGACAAACGCTGGGGCCTTCTCCAGCACGAGGCCAACTACATGGAGCAGGTGGATTCGGGTACAGCCGCTGTCGGCTTCGTGAAGCCGGACGGCACCTCCAACCTGAACAACCCGCTGGCCGCCAAGGGCTACGAGGTAGCCTACGACATGCAAAAGGCCAAAACCATGCCCGCCTACGGCGAGCAGATGACCTCCAAGATGCCCACGGACACCATGTTCCTGAAGGGCGAAGCCGCCATGCTGTATGCAGGGGAATACATCTTCCGCAACGCCAATAATTTGAAGGATAACCCGCGGAGCTTCAAGATTGCCTTCGCCACCGTGCCGAAGCTGACCAAAAATGCCAATGAATTCAAATATCCCGCGGGCCTCGGGGACGTGGTGTCCGTCAACGCCAAATCCCCGAACAAGGATGCTGCCTGGAAGTTCTTGAAGTGGTACGCCGACGGCGGGATGATGCCCATGGCCTCCGGCGGACGGATTCCTTCCTCCAAGGCGGTAAATGCCGATGATGCCATCAAGCTTCTCCTGAACGGTGTGGACAGCACCTATGACCTGGATTCCCTGAAAAAAGTCGTATTCGGCACCTTCCCCACCTATGTGTCCAGCCTGGAGCAGCAGGTAATCGATCTGCGTAAGGAGGAGTACGAGAAGTACCTCCTGGGCAAGCAGGATTTGAAGACCGCACTGGAGGCTATGGCCAAACGGCATAATGATTTCCTCAAACAAAACAAAAAATAAACCGGTTGTCGCGGGAGGGCATTCCCAGGTGGACCCTCCCTTTCCTTTACTTAAAAACCGGCTACGGATGGAGGAATTTCCAAATGGGCGGAAATTGGATGAAGCGGCAGCGGATGATGGGGTACCTGTTTATCCTGCCGAACATGCTGGGCATTATCGTATTTTTCCTGATTCCGGCAGTCTTTTCTCTGGGGCTGACCATGACCAATTACCAATTTGCCAATCCCAATTACAGCTTTATCGGGGTGGACAACTTTACCCGGCTGTTCCAGGATGAGAAGTTTTTTATTGCCATTAAGAATACTCTGCTATACCTGACGGCGGTACCCGTTTCTCTCATCGGGGCATTCCTGGTGGCAGTGGCCCTGAACCGGAGCGTCTTTCTGAAAAGCATGCTGCGCTCCATGTACTTTATGCCGTATATCACCAGCGGTGTGGCTGTTGGCTTCGTCTGGATGCTGCTGTTCCAGCCCAGCCAGGGCCCCATCAACGGGCTGCTGCGGGCATTGGGTATGGACAATCCGCCCGGCTGGTTCGCCTCCACGGATACGGCTATGCTGGCGCTGAACGTCATCGCCGTGTGGGCCAGCCTGGGCTACAATATGATCATCTATATGGCGGCACTTCAGGAAATTTCCCAGGAGCTCTTGGAAGCGGCGCGGATGGACGGCGCCCGCACCTGGACATTAATACGCCGGATCATCTGGCCTCTGGTCAGCCCCACGACCTTTCTTTTGCTCATCACCGGACTGATCGGCGCCATTAAATCCTTCGGCATTATCCAGGCCATCACCGGAGGGGGACCGGGCAGCAGCACCACCGTCATGTCCCTGTTCATTTACAAAACCGCCTTCAGCTATTACGAAATGGGCTATGCCTCCGCCATCTCCTGGATGCTGTTTGCCTTCGTGCTCCTGATTACGCTCATTCAGTGGTACGGCCAAAAAAAATGGGTCCATTATTAGGAGGGATGAGTTCATGACATCACAGGCTTCCTTGGCAAAAAAACTGGTGTTCACATTCCTGCTGGGCATATTGGGCCTTGGCATGATTCTCCCTTTTTTGTGGATGATCAGCACCTCCTTCAAAACACCCAATGAGGTGTTCGACTACAGCCGCTGGCTGCCCTCCACGCTGGAGCTGAAGCATCACATCAAGGTGTGGACCGGCGCGAACAGCTTCGGCATGTACTATCTGAACTCCATCAAAATCGCTTCCATCAATACAGTGGGGGCTACCTTCCTGTCGGCCTTGGCAGCCTATGGTTTTTCCCGGATCGAGTTCAAGGGACGCGAGGCGCTGTTTCTGCTTTATCTGTCTATGATGATGATCCCGCCACAGGTGCTGTTTGTGCCCAAGTTTATCATGTTCGACTGGATGGGCATCTACAATACCCACCTGGCGCTGATCCTGCCCGGCCTGTTTACCATCTTCGGCGTGTTTATGCTGCGGCAGTTTTTCATGGGGATCCCCAAGGAGATTACCGAATCGGCCTTTATTGACGGGGCGGGGCATGGCAGAATCTTCTTCCGGCTGATGCTGCCTCTGGCCAAACCCGCTCTGGCGACTCTGGCCATTCTGGATTTCTCGTGGAACTGGAATGACTTTGAGAATGCCCTGGTTTTCCTCACAGACCGCAGGCTATATACCGTCCCCTTGGGCCTGCAAAACTTCGTGCTGGAGTACAATGTGGACTACAATGGCATGATGGCTGCGGCCTCGGCGGGGATTCTCCCTATGCTGCTGGTATTCCTGGCCGGGCAGAGGTTCATTATCCAGGGGCTGTCGGGCACGGCGGTAAAGGGGTAAGGTGGGGGAAGGATGGGAGCTTCCGAAAACCGGGAGGGGGATGGTAACGAGAGCCGCTGCTCTGGTCGAAATAAGGTGCTTGCGAATTTGATAAGAAGGAGAGAGCCGCCGCCAACTCTGGTCGAAACAGGTGCTCCAAGATTCTAACGGAAGTGAGCGCCGTTATTATGCCTGATTTTGGCTCTTTCCAATTCTAACGGCGGTGAGCGCTCTTATTGATGCATATTTTGGTCAAAACAAACCGTTTTGCGCGAAATAGCGTCTCTCACCGCCGTTAGAATTCCACCGCCCCATTCAGGATGCCAATAGCGTCCCTCACCGCCGTTAGAATTCCACAGCCTGCTCAGGAGGCAATAGCATCTCCACCGCCGTCAACTTCGGCTAACATAACCCCTCGCGTTCCCGCTGGCGCCGGCCCTTAAAGCCGGGGCCTATTTTTGCGTTCCACTCGACAAAATGACAAACCGCCACTAGACAATTTGATATGTTCATCCCCGAAAGGAACAGGTAATATGAACATACAGTTTAAATTATAGTAATGAGGTAGGAATAATGGGGAAACAAATTGTTTACTCAAACCCTCCCCGCGAGGGAAAACGGCCGTTGACCGGTTGGGCTCCGCGCCTGCGGAAATCTGTCCTCTACATTCTCAAAAACCGCTGGCTGTACGGCCTGCTGGTGCCCGGTTTGCTCTATTTTATCCTGTTCCGGTATTTGCCCATGTGGGGAGTCTTAATTGCCTTCAAGAATTACCAGCCGTTTCTCGGCTTCGGAGGCAGCGAGTGGGTGGGACTGGAGCACTTCTCAAGGCTGGTCCATGATCCGGGCTTTTCTATGCTGCTGAAAAACACCTTTATCCTGGCGTTTTACAATATCATTTTCTTTTTCCCGCTGCCCATTGTTCTGGCCCTGCTGCTCCATGAGGTGAGGCAGGCGGCGGTGAAGCGGCTGATCCAAACGGTGATTTATTTGCCCCATTTTATCTCATGGGTGGTTGTGGTGGGGATTGCGTATGTGTTCTTTACCACGGAGGACGGCATTATCAACAGCTTTCTGGAGCAGCTTGCCGGGGTGAAAATCCCCTTCCTCACCAGCTCGGAATGGTTCCGCACCATGATTGTGTCCCAGGTGATCTGGAAGGAGACGGGCTGGGGCACCATCATCTTCCTGGCCGCTCTGGCCGGAGCCGACCCGCAGCTGTACGAAGCCGCCCGCATGGACGGGGCCAGCCGTCTCCGCCTGGTCTGGCATGTGTCTCTGCCTGCGCTGAAGCCGGTGATCATCGTGCTTCTCATCCTGCAGATGGGCAAGTTTATGGACAGCGGCTTCGAGCAGATTTATCTGATGCTGAATGAGGCTAACAGCGATGTGGGAGAGGTTTTCGACACCTATGTCTACCGGGTGGGCATTACCAAGGGGCAGTTCAGCTACAGCACGGCGGTGAATCTGTTCAAGTCCCTGGTGGGGCTGGTGCTGATCGTGGTCTCCAACCGGTTGGCCAAACGCTTCGGGGAGCAGGTAATTTACTAGTGAGGAGGGAATGGCCGTGAAGCCGCAGATACAGATAAGGAAAAAGCCTTCTGTCCAGCTCTATGATGTGGTGGTTTATGCCGTGCTGATTCTCTTCAGCCTGGTTACCCTGCTGCCCCTGCTGTTCGTGCTGGCCGGTTCCTTCGCCTCCACCAAGGAGCTGCTGGAGAAGGGCGTGGTGCTGTTTCCCACCAGCTTCTCTCTGGACGGCTACCGCTACATTTTTTCCACACCGGTTTTCGGCAGAAGTATGCTGGTGACCATCTGGGTGACGGTGGCCGGAACGCTGGTGAATCTTGTTTTCACTATCGCAACCGCCTATCCTCTGGCCAAAAAAGAGCTGAAGGGCCAGCGCTTCTTCATGCTGCTGGTGATCTTCCCGATGATTTTCAGCGGGGGTATGATTCCAACCTATCTGGTGGTCCAATCCCTGGGATTGCTGGATTCCTATTGGTCCCTGATCCTGCCGGTAGCCATCAGCAGCTTTAATCTGATTGTGGTGCGCAGCTTTTTTCAACAGTTCCCGGAGGGTTTGGAGGACGCGGCCAAAATCGACGGCTACAACGATCTGATGATTCTCCTGCGTATTGTCATCCCCCTGTCCATGCCGGTCATCGCCACATTCACCCTGTTCTATGCGGTTGGACATTGGAATACCTACTTCAACGCCATTCTGTACATCAACGACACCACCAAATGGCCCATTCAGGTGCTGCTCCGCCAGATCGTCATTTTGTCCATGGGCGGCATCGGGGATTCCAGCGCCTTCGATGTAAGCTTTGTACCACCGGCACAAACGGTGAAGCTGGCGTCCATTGTGGTAGCCACAGCACCCATTCTGCTGGTATATCCGTTTTTGCAGAAATACTTTACCCAAGGCATGACTTTGGGCGCAGTAAAAGGCTGAACATGCATATTCGTAGAGGAGTGAGGATGATGAAGCAAGGTTATTTCCCAAACAGGTTCAAGCTTCTCCAGGTTATCGGTGCCGGTGCTCTGGCGGCTGCACTGACGGCAGGCTGCGCAGGGGGAGGCTCCAAGGACGGCACGGCAGCGGCCTCCAATGGTACCCAGGCCCCGGTCGGAACACAAAGCGCCAGCAAGGATCCGGTGACCGTAAAGCTCCTGATCCCTTATTGGAATGCGGAAGCGCCGGCTGCCGACAGTGAGGCCATTAAGAAGCTTCAGGCGCATACCAATACCAAGCTGGATATTGCCTGGGTGCCCGCCGCCTCCTATACCGACAAGCTGAACGCCCTCATTGCCTCGCAAAATCTGCCCCAGGTGGTGTATGTGCTGGTGGGGGCCAACAAGCAGTCCGGTCTGGTGAACGCCTTCCGGTCGGGTATGTTCTGGGAGATCGGGCCGTACCTCAAGGATTATCCCAATCTCAGCAAAATCGATCCCAAGCAGCTGGCCGAAAGCTCCATCGACGGTAAAATTTACGGCATTTATAAGTCCTTTCCCCAAGCCCGGGACGGGATTATCTACCGCAAGGATTGGCTGGACGCTCTGAATCTGAAGGCGCCCTCCACACTGGACGAGCTGAACAAGGTTCTGGAGGCCTTCGCCCAGCAGGACCCGGACAAAAACGGCAAAAAGGACACCTTCGGTATCAGCTCCAGCTCCGATGTGGGCGGCTTTAACAACTATGTGGTGTTTAACGGCGGCCCCAACCAATGGGGGGTGGAAAACGGCAAGCTGGTTCCGGCTTTTTTGACGGAGGCGTACAAAAAGACATTGAGCCAGTACAAGCATTTCTATGAAGCGGGGGTTATCAACCAGGACTTCCCCAGTGTTAAATCCGCCTTTGATCTGATCAATAAAGGCAAGGCGGGGGCTTATATCGGACCGCTGGACGACATTCAGACCCGTTTTGCCGATCTGACAAAGGCCTATCCTGAAGCCCAACTGGATGTCATCAGTCTCATCGAAGGCCCCAACGGAGCCAGGGTGCCCACCCGTGGGGTGTTCCCGCCCCAGTTTCTGTTCCCCAAAACCAGCATCAAATCCGAGGCTGAGCTGACGCAGGTTCTGGGTTCTATGGACAAGCTGGCGGACCCGGAGATTCAGAATTTGCTGAAGTGGGGCATTGAAGGGGTCCATTACAAGGTACAGAACGGAACGGCGGAGCGGACGGATGCCCAAAAGTATACCCAGGATGTCTCCCAGCTGGATTTCCTGCAATATACGGATTATTCCGGGGCTACGCCGGGCACTCTGGCGCCGGTGGTGGAGAAGGCGCTGAAGATG
>JAQSYT010000008.1 GCA_029256065.1 Paenibacillaceae bacterium | reverse complement strand
AAGGAACTCATATTGGAAAACCGAATAATCCTGACCCTCATCTACAAACACATGGCGGATTTCCGTGTTCGTACGCCCTCCCTCCACCAGCTCCTTTACATACAGAAATGGTGTCGCGTCCTCATAAAACAGCCGCTGCCGGTCCAGCTGTTCCTTGGTTTGCGCGCAGACCTCCGGCCATAACACGGGTAATTCCGTCTCTCCGGTCATATGAAGAAACGCATCCCTTTCGCTGAATACCTGGGAATACAGCCCGCGGGTATCGATGAACGCCAGTCTCCTCACGCTTTTCCGCAGCGGCTTGAAATGCTCCTTCACCACCACCTGGCGGAGAATATCCTCCTCCTTGTCGGCGAAGTCGAAATCATCCTCTTTTCCAAACGTTATATTCTGCTGCTTCTCATGAACGGCCTCGTAGGCTTCCGCAAAATCAAACACACCCTGGGCTCTGTGCAGCCGTGCGAACGCTCCGGCATACTGCTCCTTATCCAGATAATTTAGCTCTTCTCCAACCCAGGCTTCCTCCCGCTCCTTCCGCTCCAATAGGGTCAATTGACGGAGCAGCCATTCCTGCAGCAGCTCCACCCGGTTGGCCAGGCGGACTACCGGATCGTAGCTGTAAAATTGAGTCCGCAGCTCATCTGCCGTAATCAGCTCGCGCCCGCGGAACCGGATGCTGTTGAACAGCATCCCTTCCCGGTTCAGCCATAGCCCGTAATGCTGCAGCGCACGTAAGAATGAAGCGGAGGCCTTATAGGCCATCCCTTCCACACGGGCTTCATAGCCTTGGGAGCCCGGTCCCGTAAGCGTATATTCGATCTGGTCGAAGGGGTCCTCCAGGGTCCATTCATCCCCTAAGGCGTGCTCCAGATATTCCTGGAAGGTAGCCTGCTGCATATTCTCCTCGCCAAGCTCAGGCAGAACCGCGGAGACGTAGCTGTTGAAGACCGGGTTAGGGGAAAACAGCACTATCTGGTCGGCCTTCAGCTTTTCCCGGTTTTTGTAGAGCAGATAGGCTACCCGCTGCAGCGCGGCGGAGGTTTTGCCGCTGCCTGCCACACCGTCCACCAGCACCATCCGGCTCCGGTCATCGCGGATAATAGCGTTTTGCTCCTTTTGAATGGTAGCCACAATACTCCTCATCTGGGAATCGGCTCCCTTGCCCAACACCTGCTGCAGAAGCTCATCCCCGATAGTCAGGCTTGTGTCAAACACATTCTCCAGATGGCCGCCGGTAATCTGGTACTGCCGCTTCAGCTCAATGGTTCCGGCAATCTCCCCGCCCGGGGCATGGAAGCTGGCTTTGCCGGGGGAATAATCGTAATACATCCCGGCAATCGGCGTGCGCCAATCATAAACCAGAAACGTCAAACCATCCTCATCGGCAAAGGAGGACACACCAATATAAATCTGTTCAACAGCGCTTTGGCCATCCTCCCGGAAATCGATTCTGCCGAAATAGGGAGAGGCCAGAAGCCGGTGCATGCTCTTCCATTGCCGCAGCCGGAGCCGGTAGCTGCGCTCACGCTCAGACAATAGCGCCTCCTGCTGCCTGATGCTGTGAAAGGTTTCTTCGAAATCCTCGTCCGTGCCCGTATTGACGGTCACTTCCTCCCAGAACCGCATGCGGATATCTGCGGCCTGGCCGCCAAGCCGTTCTACTTCAGGCTCCAATTCATGGAGGCTGCCCTGCAGCTTCCCTTTGACCAGCTCCAAATACCCCAGCTCCTGCTTCCAATCCGACGGCTTCATCATCCTCAACAGCACGCTCCCTTCCAAAGTAGAGAAGCAAAAACGCAAACCCCTTGACAAATCCCGATCAGCTTGATAAAATTAAACTACAGAAACAAAATTGATAATGGTCTTTTTATGCCTTTTTTCAAATTTACAGATCGTTTCTGATTATAGCACTGTATTTTTTGTTATGCAACTGCAAATTTTCCATTTCCCCCGGCGGGCTTCCGCCGGGGTTTTTAATTTGCGGCACCGGAACCGCAGTTTTTTAGGCAAGCCTTAGGTATGCGGTTTATCACTTTCATTTATTTGAAGGCTTCAGGAAAATATAGGATAATGAAGGATAGAGCGTTACTCCGTTCTCTGTTCCCATTGTGCGTGAAAGTTGCAGATTTCCTGTAGAGGTTTTATAATTAGACTTATTCTAATTAATAATGCCAGGGGGTCTGTGCCGTGAAACCCAAAGGTCTGTTAACGCCACAGCGGAAAGCCATTCTGGATGTCATATGTGCCTCATCGGACCATCCCACCGCAGCGGAGATTATGGACCGTCTGCGGAAAAGAGGCAGCCAATTTGCTTACGGAACGGTGTACAATACATTGAAATATTTGACCGAAACGGGCCAGATACAGGAGCTGCGGGTAGGCGAGGCCTGCCGCTACGATGCCCGGACAGAGCATCACCACCACATCCAATGCACGGCCTGCGGGCGGGTGGACGAGGTGTTCGCTCCCATCCCTAATGAATGGGCCGAAGAGGTGGCCCGGGAAACCGGCTATCTCCTGGATCAGGACCAGTTATTGCTGAAAGGAGTGTGTGCCTCATGCAGGGCACCAACAAGCTGACGGCGGAGGAAGAAGCCGAGATCAGACGTTTCCTGCCGCCGGGCGTGGACCCGGAGGAAGCCTACTGCACCGTTACCAACCGGATCGTGATTGTCAGCCCGGTACCGGGGAAGCTCCATGAGCTGGTGCGGGAGCTGGCGGCAGCATGTTATGACGTGATGGTGTTTCACCATGCGGATTATCCCCTTCTTTTGCAGCTTAAGCCGGATCTCTTGATTCTGGATTTCACGAGGTCGGAGTATCCGCCCGGTATTGAAGGAATAGCCAATCTGGAAACGTACGGCACCCGGCTGCTGCAGCTGGTTCCGCCTGTATCCGGTGCATCCCTCCGCCTGGTTTCCGCCGCCTCGCTGGCATGGCCTTCTTCATTAAGCACCGCCCTGTCCGCCATCAAAATCCAAATGGCCCAGGCACCAAAAGCCGGCAGGCCGGCGCTCCCCCTTCAAGAGGAGGGCATTCTTCATCTGAAGGATCTGTTGCTGGATTTGAACCGGTATATTGTACAGCGGGGCATGCGCCGGGTTGAGCTGACCAAAACGGAGTTTGATCTCTTGCGGGTGATCCTGGAGGGCGCCGGCAAGGTGCTGTCCCGGCAGGAGCTTCTGGATCAGGTGTGGGGCGAAGGCTATTTTGGCGGAAGCAATATTGTGGATGTCCATGTCCGCTCCCTGCGCCAAAAGCTTGGTGACGATCCCAAAAAGCCCTCATACGTGGGAACCGTCCGCGGCATCGGGTACCGGGCAGTGGAAGAGAATATGTAGAGGACGTCAAAATTTGTTCACCTTTTCTTCATCAAACCTTCATGCAGATTCCATTCAGGCTTGTTAAGATGTATCCATAACTTATATTTAGTCTAATTATTAATTAGAAATGAATGTTATGAAATGCATCTTATAAGGAGGCTTGAATCGCATGTATGATGTGATTATCATCGGAGGCGGCCCTGCCGGAGCTACGGCAGCCATTTATACCGCCCGCGCCAATCTCTCCACCCTGGTGCTGGACAAGGCACCCGGAGCAGGCGCACTGGCACTGACCCACAAAATAGCCAACTACCCCGGTGTAACGGGAGAAATTAGCGGTAAGGACCTTTTAGACACCATCAGAGAGCAGGCCAAAAGCTTCGGCGCCACCTTCGAAACCACCTCGATTACGGCTGTGGATCTGGAGGGCGAGACCAAGATGGTCTTTACCCCGGAGGGCATGTACGAATCCAAAGCGGTGATTGTGGCTACCGGGTCCAAGGGCCGTAACCGGATGCTTCCCGGCGAGGAGAAACTTCTGGGGCGGGGCGTCAGCACCTGTGCCACCTGTGACGGCGCTTTTTATCGAGGCAAGGAAGTTGCGGTTATCGGCGACTCCGAGGAAGCGGTGGAGGAAGCGGTGGCTCTGACCAAATTCGCCTCTAAAATCCACTTCATCGTACCCCGGCCGGATCTTCAAGGTGTAGATGGGTTTCCTGAGCTGGAGAACACCGTTTATCTGCCCAAAACCCGCCCGCTGGAAATCGTCGGCGAGAACAAGGTCTCCGGCGTGAAGCTCAAAACCGCATCCGGCGAAGAACAGCTGCTGGAGGTGGACGGTGTGTTCGTCTTCCTGTCCGGCAGCAAACCCGGCACCGACTTCCTGGAAGGCCAGGTGCCTCTGGATGAAGCAGGCTTTATGGAGCTGGACGCCTTCATGCAATCCACTGTTCCCGGCGTATTCGGGGCCGGCGAGGTCCGCCGCTCACCCGTGAAGCAAGCCGTAGTAGCCGCTGCCGACGGCGCCATCGCCGCCATGGCCGTAGATAAATTCATCAACCGCCGCACCAATCTGATTCCCCAATACAAATAACCTATAAAGGAGACATTCCCATGTCCACTTCCGTAAAAGCCGTTGTATATTCCAGCACCCACTGCACCTTCTGCAAACAATTAAAGGCATATCTCACCGAACAAAATGTGGAGTTCGAGGAGCGCAACATCGATACCAGTGAAAACTTCGCCAAGGAGCTGCAGGATCTGGGCATGAGCTCTGTACCTGTGACCGTAATCGGCGAAATGACTATCCTGGGCCTGAACCCCACCCGCATCAAAAAAGCCATCGCCGCTTTGGCATAAAAAATCCCCCAAAAGTGAAGAGAACCTTCGAAGTGGATTCCGAGTACTTTTGGGGGAGCCCCCATACAAGCATGCAAGAAAAACAAACATTCTGAGGAGGAACCAAATCATGAGTCAAGTTGTTGAAACCGCCGTAGTAAAAGTAGGCAAACCCGCCCCGTCCTTTAACCTGCTGTCCACCAAGAACCTGGAGACACTGGAAGAACGCGTCGCTCTGGAAGACTATAAAGGCAAGTGGCTGGTCGTCTTCTTCTGGCCCTTCGACTTCACCTTCGTCTGCCCCACCGAAATTATCTCTTTGAGCGATGCTTACGAGGAATTCCTGGATCTGGACTGCGACATTGTGGGCATCTCCACCGACAGCGTCCACACCCACCGCGCCTGGATTAACACTCCCCGCGACGCCAAAGGCATCGGCGATATCAAGTACCCGCTGGCTGCGGACTTCACTAAAGTGGCTGCCCGCGCTTACGGTGTGTTGGATGAGGAGCTGGGCGCCGCCAACCGCGGTCTGTTCATCATCGACCCGGAAGGCATCCTGCGCTACCAAGTGGTGACTGACCTGAACGTAGGCCGCAGCGTGGACGAAACCCTGCGTGTGCTCCAAGCCCTGCAAGCCGGCGGACTGTGCCCGGCCAACTGGAAGCCCGGCGACAAAACACTGGCTTAATCGCCGCCAAGCATCGGATATACTGTCCTTCCCACCCGTCAGAGGAAACTCCGGCGGGTGTTTTTTGTTTGCGGATATAGAGCGGTATGAGAACATGGAGGAGACATAGGGGATCACTTCTTGCAGAATGGGTAAAAAGGAAGGTATCCGCTGGCACCTTCCGGGAGATAGTGGATACTAGGACTCGGGCATATGGTTCAAATTCACAAGCTTAACAACACATCATGCGGACACAGATTCCGTTATTCCCCGAAAAATCGGCGTTTTGACTTTTACGCGGACTGACGATCCGTTATGGGGTGGAAAACAGCCGGTTTTGGCGGCAAACCGAATCTGCAAGGAGGTGGCGGATATAGCTGACCGCAGGTATAAACATGGCATATTGGCAGGGCTGGGCTTTGCCGTTTGTCTGACCCTGACCGCAATCACAGGGGGGGGCAGTAAGGATCCGACGGCTGCCCCCTCCCCTGCTGTGCCGCCTCCCATGACAGCCCCGGCAGCAGCAACTTTCACTCCCGCTCCTTCCAGTGCCCGGCCCAGCCCCTCTCCGGCAGGTGCAGCAGACGCAGCCATTGCGGCTAAGCTTAAGCGCATGACCGCCGATGAAAAGCTGGGGCAGCTGCTGGTGGCCGGGCTGGACGGAACCGAAGCGGGCGACGAGGCCCGGCGGCTGGTGGCGGAGATGCATGTGGGCGGCTTCATCCTATATAAGCCTAACATGGTGAGCGCCGGGCAAACGGTAGCCCTGCTTAACCGGTTAAAGGCATTTAACCAGCCAAGCGGAATTCCGCTTTGGCTCAGCGTGGACCAGGAGGGTGGCAAGGTCAGCCGGCTGCCTGTGGACATCACGCTGCCGGCAAGCCAAGACCTTGCCTCCGGAGGCACACCGGAGCGGGCCAGAGCCTTGGGCAAAGCAGTAGGCCAGGAGCTCTTGGCCTTCGGCTTCAACATGAATTATGCTCCGGTGCTGGATATTGACAGCAATCCGGCCAACCCCGTTATCGGCAGCCGCTCCTTCGGCTCCGATGCCAAAACGGTGAAGCTGTACGGTCTGGCGGCTATGGAGGGGCTGCAGGAAAGCGGCATCGTTTCGGTGGTTAAGCATTTCCCCGGACATGGCGACACGGGAACGGATTCCCATCTGGAGCTGCCGGTGGTGAACAAGACCCTAGCCGAGCTGGAAAAGCTGGAGCTGGTGCCCTTCCGGGCTGCGGCAGAGGCAGGTGCGGATGCCATTATGGCGGCTCATATTCTGCTGCCCCGCATGGATCCGGACTATCCGGCCACCTTATCGCCTGCTATTATCACAGGGCTGCTCCGAGACAAAATCGGCTACAATGGTGTCGTCATCACGGACGATATGACCATGGGCGCCATCGCCAAGCATTACCCGTTGAAGGAGGCCGCCGTCCGGGCGGTGCAGGCCGGCTGCGATCTGGTTCTGGTTGCCCACGGCTACAGCCAGGTGCAGGAGGCTGCGGCCGGGTTGAAGGAGGCGCTGGCTGACGGGCGGTTGACATGGAAGCGGATTGACGAAAGCGTCGTACGGCTATTGGCACTGAAGGAGGCACGGAGGCTGAGCGACGAGCCTGCCGCCGCGGCGCCGGATATCGAGGCACTGCGCAACGCAATAACGAAGGCGCTGGCTGTAAAGTAAGCGGCCGGAAAGCAGAAAAACCGCCGGGCATCCTTGCTCCGGCGGTTTTTGTTATGAAATGATAGGATACCGATTGTCTTCCCCGTCCCTTGCCCAAGCCGCTACAGCAAAAACGGATCCGCATTCACCTCAAATCCGTTCTGCTCCAACAGATAACCCATATACCGGTTTTCCTTCTTGTAGTTCCAGTCCGCTGTAAACAGGGCCTTATCGGCAAAGGTGTATCTGGCAACCAGCCTTCCTGATACGTACAGCTCCAAATTATCCGGATTATGGCTCAGGGTGTACTCCCCCTGAATATAATCTGTGTTCGTCTCCCGCTTTTCCAGTGCAGTGAGCAGAATGCTTCTGACCTCGTTCTTCATGGGAATCACTCCTCCGCTAGATAATCCGGTCCAAGCCTGGCTTAAAACCCGCTTGACAACCGTTTATCAGAATTGTTCGACAACGGAAGAGTAATCCCTTCATAAATTCTTGTCTATTCCTTGACGGACGTGGCTTGGGCAGCCAGCTGCTCTCCCAGCCAAGCGCCCTGGTCCACCAGTGTGCGCTGAAGCTGCGGCACCTCCACCTGGCGGGAGGTGATGCCGCCCGCCTGTACCGCCAGCGCGGCGGCAGTTCCCGATGCCTGGCCCATGGCGAAGCAATTGGGCATCACCCGGAGCGACCCCTGGACCACCCGGTCCGAGGAGGCGGCCCGGCCGGGCACCCACAGATTGTCCAGCCCCTTAGGCAGTAAACAGCGGTAAGGCACTCCATGGGATTCTCCGGGGTTCAGGCGGTGAATCTGCGTTTTTCCTTTGCTGTTGGCCATATGGACATCAATAAAGTAGGAGTTGCGGGCAATATCATCCGGGAAGCTGCGAAGCTGCATGAAGTCCTCGGTGACAAGCATATAATCCCCTTCAATACGGCGGGTTTCCCGGATGCCCAATTGCTCGCCGGTAGCCACTACGTGGACCTGCTCGAAGCCCGGAACATACTTGCGGAGGAATTCCACCTGCACCTGCACCAGCTTCCGCCCTTCCATGGCCCCGCGGGTCAAATCCTCCGGCTTGGTCCCATCCACGCCGAACACATGCCCGAAGTTTACGCTGACCAGGTCATCCGCCAGCCAGGCAAAGCCGGAAACCTTCTTCCGTCCCTCGGGGAGATCGCCGTTTTGCTGGGCTTTTTCCACAGCCAGATGGATTTGCCCGCCGTCCCCGCTCTCCTCCAGATATTGCATAAACCGCTTGTAGTCGGCCCGGGCCAGCACATAACACATAGTGCCGGGCTGCAGCTCGCCGGCTTCCCCGCCCTTTTGGAAAGGGGCGCCTGCCCTTGCAGCCAGGTCACCATCACCTGTGGCGTCGATGAAATACTTGCTTTTGACAACGGAAAGTCCTGCCTTGTTGGCCAGAACTACCCCTTCCAGCCGGGTGCCATCCTCTGACATCAGCACATCTGCCACAATGGTGTGGAACAGCACCTGGACACCTGCTTCCATCACAGCCGCGTCGTAAACCAGCTTCAGCACCTCTGCATCAATGGGAACCCAATCCAGCTCTTCCCCGTAGCGCTCTTGGAACGATGCGGGACTGGCCGCCTTCATTTTCTCCAGGAGCTCCAGGCCAATACCCCGGATCACCGGTTTTTCTTTATCCGTATAGGGGCAAAATGCCGGAACCAGCGCCAGCGTTCCCATGCCTCCTAGAAAACCCCGCTGCTCCAGAATCAGAGCACGCGCACCGTTACGTGCCGCTGCCAATGCCGCCGCCACTCCGGCAGGACCGCCTCCCGCCACCAGCACATCCGTTTCCGCCACAACCGGCAGTTCCCTGGCCGGCAACCGATATCCTCCGCTCATCATCCGTACCTCCCATAATTAGCTGTATCCTTTGTATTTTGTACGCTTTTGTTTGACTCCAGTGTATAATAAAAAGAAGCTTACGTTTAGTTATCATTTAGTTTACATAAAGGAGGATTCTGCCAATGTCCCGCAAAAAAACAACGATGGACGACCTGGCCCGGGAACTGGGAGTAAGCCGCCTCACTGTGTCCAAGGCGCTGCGCGGCTTGCCGGGCATGTCTCTGGAGACCCGCCAGGACATTCTTCGGCTGGCGGGGGAAAAGGGCTACCTGACCCGGGAGCAGAAGGAAAGCTCTGTCTTCGAGCATACCTCCCTGCAGCAGCTCCAGCCAAGACGGTTCTATATGGTGCTGCAGGAGCGTCCTGTTGCCCCCTCACATATACATCTGGAGCTGCTGACGGGGCTGAACCAGCGGTTCCACGGCACCCACTCCTCTGTTGCGCCGCTGTTTGCTCCCCCCGGTGCCTCTGTGACGGACGATGCCTGGCGGGAATGGTCAGAGGGCTGCGGGCTTGCTTTTGCCGACGGAGTTTTTATTCCGCCTATGACGCCTCCGGAGCTGGAAAAGCGCCTGCTTGAGCTGCCGCTTCCCAGGGTTCTGCTGAACTTTCCCCCTACCGGAGCTACAGCGGACAGTGTGGTCTGGGATGTGTACGAGTCTGTCCGGCAGGCGGTCCAGCTTCTGGCGGAGCATGGCCACCGCCGGATTCTGTACATTGGCGACACGCGCTCCTCCCGGGGCTACCGGCTCCGCTGGTCCGCCTTTGCGGAAGCCATGGCTGAACATGGGCTGGAAGCCGATCCAGCCAAGCATTTGACGCTGCCTCAAGCAGACGGGATGGCCTGGCGGGAGGAATTTTCCCGGCTGATGGCTTCAGAGAGGCCCACTGCCCTGCTCAATGCTGTGGAAGGCAATCTTCCGTGGATTTATTACTTGTGCAGCCAATCGGGCCTGTCCATTCCGGCGGACTGCTCCCTGGTCAGCCTGGATGTGACAGCGGAGCCGCCTGCACCAGGCCTCTGCTATTTTTACTTGCCCGTGCGGGAAACCGGAGCGCGGGCCGCCGACCGGATGATCTGGCGCATCGCCAATCCGGGGGAGCCTTTGGAGCATTTGCGGCTGCAGGGCAGATTGGTTCCGGGGGACAGCCTGCGTGAGGCACCGCAGGAATACCAGTAATTGAAATGCTACTCCTCTTATATTGGTGGAAAAATATTCTTGATGCCTACATTTTGGAAGAGTAATATAAAATTGTATGTGTGTGGATATCGAATCATAGAGGAGGAACGCACATGGCCAAAATCAAATGGCGCATGACAGACGGCCCTTTGGAGGCTTCCGTCATAGAAGCCGTGGAGAAACGTTTGGGAGTCATATTTCCTGAGGACTATAAGGCATGTGTGAGGCTTCATAACGGCGGGTACCCCCGTCCGGATTCCTTTGGCGGAGAAGACGGAGATTCTATGGTGTTCAACAACCTGATCAGCTTTACAAGCTCTTATTTAAACATGGGAATGTTTGTGGAAGAGTTCAAGGAAGACCGGATTTTGCCTTTTGCAAGAGATCCCTTCGGTGGTCATATTTGCTTTGATTACCGCCATACGGAGCAAAACCCCACCGTTGTATTTTGGGATCACGAGGAAGGAGAGGACTTCCTAGAGCCTGTTTGCGAAACCTTCACTGCGCTACTGGAGCAGTTGAGTTCCAGTGAGGATACGGCTGATTTTGAAGATGATGATGAAGAATCATTCGAGGCGGCAGATGCGGGAGAAGCTGTTGAGTCGGAAAGCCCGCAGGATCCTGCTGTCCCGATGAACAACGCCGGCTCCTGCGGCGAAGCCATCATTGTGCAAGTGGATCAACACGGGTCAAGCGGAGGTATTCCGGACGATAGCTTTGAAATTACTTTTGATTCTATCAGCGCGGAAGAAATCGAAGGGTTTGAAACCCGGCACGGTTTTACTCTGCTGGAGGATTATAAGGCTTTCCTGCTGGCCCGAAACGGCGGCAAAAAGGCTCTGCGGCGGTTCGAAACCAAGGACAAAAAAATCACAACCTCTATCATGATGTTTCTGCCTCTTTTGAATGGAAATGAGGGAAAAAACCTGGAGGAATATTACCGGAAATTCATCGCCGGCCGCCTTGCCCCGGATCACTTGCTGCCCATCGGCACCGACCCCCGGAACAGTTTGATCTGCATGGCCGTTCATGGTCCGGAGCGGGGACAGATTTTTTTCGGTGACCTGGAGTATCTGGAGGAGGAACGCGGATTGCGTCCCTCCCGCATTACGCCGGTGGCCGACAGCTTCAAGGAATTTTATAACAGCCTGTTCAAAAGCGAGTAATCTTCCAAATCCTGATGCGGTACAAAAAAGGACAGCCATGGGCTGTCCTTTACTCTGCAGATTCCCCCGCCTACAGCTGCACCCCTACCGGCGCTGCATAGACCACAAACTCTCCGTCCCCGTCCACTTGAAGCAGACGGTCTGCCACCTCCTGCTCAAAAGCGGCGATGGCGCAGGTTCCGCACCCGATAGCATGGGCGGACAGGTACAGGTTCTGCATCACATGGCCCACATCCATCAGCATCACCCGGTGGGAAGCGATGGAGTATCTCCACTCACTGCGGTACGGCACTGCTGTATAAAAGAAGGTTGCCGCTCCCTTGGCCGCCCATCCTTGGCCGCAGAGACTCACCGTTACCTCTTCCTCCAGATTGTCCACCGCCGTAACAAACTCCAGAGCATGCTCCATCGGAAGATAGTGATAGATCCCCTTCTCCAGTCCTTCTACCTGGAACACGGCCAGATAGGTCTCGAAGGGATGCCTGGCTCCCGCCGACGGCACCGGGCGCAGCGCCGCATAACCGCTGCCGCGGATGCCGGTTACTCCCTGTGTGGACCATAAGAGAAATGCCAGCTGATCCAGGGAAATCGGCTCCTGCTTGTACACTCTCACGCTTTTGCGGGCGTGGAGCAAAGCCAGATAGTCGGCCTCCTTAACCACTCCGGCAAAGTCCTTGGTCAACGGAATAATCGGTGTTCCTTTAGTGGGGTGGGATAGGGGAGGCTGGGGCAGTTTTTTGCTTTGGTCCGATTCATACTGATCCTTCCCAAAGATACTTTTCATAAAATTGCGGTTTGCTTGAATTTGCTGGCGTACTTCATCCTCTAATAGCATTTTTCTTCCCTCCATTTGTCTCATTCCGCAGGTCATCGTACCTTGAGAAATATATCCAATTGTACCTCAATCCTGCATTGACGGATAGCCCCGCTCCTTGCTACAATAATTATAATTAAACCAATCATCTTAATCAGATTTAAACTGGAGGCGCATCCTTATGAAGGAAATCCCCATCGAATATGTTAAAGCCAACCAAGCCGGCATTGTCCTGTCGGTTATTGCCTTTCTTGTGTTCCGCCAGCCGTGGATTATTGCTGCATTATGGCTGATTCAGGTTGCGGGACTTTTCACCGGTGGCCGCTGGAATCTGTTCGCCACCTTGGGCCGGCAGCTTCTCACCCCCAAGGGCAAGGAAACCCAAGCTGCCGAGCTGCTCAGGTTCAACAATTCTCTGGCTGTTGGTTTTCTCACACTTTCCCTGGGTAGTCTCCTGCTGGGATGGTCCGCAGCAGGCTACGTATTCGCCGTGATGCTGCTGGGTGCGGCAGGAGCAGCCCTGTTGGGCTACTGCGTCGGCTGCACCATTTATTTCTGGGTGAAGCAAATCAAGGCCGGGCGCCTGACCGGGCGCTAAAGCCAAACCGTCATTTCCGGAGAGTCTGCCGTACACCGTGCAGGCTCTATTTGTTTTTTGGTGAGTGTGCCTCCTCTTCCCCTCCACCGGCGAGACCCGCTCCACCACAGTATCTCTCCGTTCCGCCACCGCTTTCACTTACCTTTTCACGCGGAATGTGGCACAATAAAAGGAACGGTTGAGGTTACACTCCAACAAGAAATGAGGGATGACGGTGCTGTCTCAGGAATGGGATTGGATCAAAAGCAAGGACCCTGTTTGGGAGACGCCCGCACAGGAATGCTATTATTATGCCTGGAGATGGAGGGAGCTTGGGCTCACAAAATTTCTGGATCTGGGCTGCGGTCTGGGCCGCCATGCCCTGCAATTTGCGGAGGCCGGTTTTGCGGTTACAGCCTTTGACCTGTCCCAATCGGGGCTGGATGCTCTGGCCGCAACCGCAGCAGCCCGGGAGCTGCCTATGGAGCTGGTGAGAGGGGACATGCAGGCCCTGCCCTTTGCCGACAACGCCTTTGACTGCCTCCTCTCCTATCACTGCATCTACCACACGGATATGAACGGTCTTAAGCAGGCAGTCCGGGAAATCGCCAGAGTCACCCGCCCCGGCGGGGAGATTTTCCTGACCTTGAATTCCACCCTAAGCCCCAACTATACCAGGGCCGGTCCGGAATACCGGCGGCTGGATGTCCGGACGCTCCAGTATACGAAGGACGGGGAAGATGGCATCCCCCATTGCTACGTGAACGCCCATGAGGCGGCGGAGCTGTTCTCCGGCTTCGAGATGCTGCAATTCCGGCATGTGGAGGACCATTCTTTCCTGGGCAAAAAGGGCTGCCACTTCCATATTCATGCGCGGGCACTGTAACAGGCCGGCCAACCACGAGAACCGGAGGATTCCAGATGAATAACACAGGAAAGTTCACAGGCAAAGCCGAGATTTACGCCAAGGCCAGACCGGGGTATCCCCAAGCCATGCTGGACCGCATCACTCAGACGGTTGGCATCGGAGCAGACTCGGTGGTGGCCGATATCGGTGCGGGCACCGGGATTTTTTCCAAGGTGCTGTTAAGCCTCGGGTGTCGGGTCTATGGCGTGGAGCCCAACGCCGACATGCGGGCTGTGGCTGTGCGGGACCTGGCAGACAACCCGCGGTTCACCCCGGTGGCGGGTACAGCAGAGGAAACCATCCTTCCCAGCGGGAGTGTGGACGCCGTGACCGTAGCCCAGGCCTTCCACTGGTTTGATCCGGAGGCCTTCGGCCAGGAATGCCGGCGGATTCTCCGGCCCGGCGGCCAGGTAGTACTGGTCTGGAACTCCCGAATTCACGACCGGGATTCCGTCCGGGAGAACGAAGCCATCCTAAGGGAATATTGCCCGGAATTCACCGGCTTCAGCGGCGGTATCGAATACCTGGACGATAGAATCGCAGGCTTCTTCCATCAGGAATTTACGGTGGAAACCTTCTCCAATGATCTGACGTTTGACAAAACCGGTTTTATTGAGCGCAACCTGTCCGGCTCCTATTCACTGAAGCCTGGGGACCCCAGGTATCAGGAATACATTTCGGCGCTGGAGGAATTGTTTGACCGGCATGCCAAGGACGGGGTCTACTCGCAGCCCAATGAAACCATGGCCTATTGGGGACGGCCATAATCCTTGATTCAATGAGATATAGCCGCCAGGGCCAACTGCCTGGCGGTTTTTTTGGGTGGGCTGTCTGTTTGAGAACGTGCAGGTGAATTGGGATTCGTCCCATCATAGGTTTCCGGCTATCCGGACCGAGGATTCGTTATTTTGCCAAAATAAGCACTTCCGATAATTTCACGGACACACGGTGCGTTATTGCCTTTGGAAACCGTCTAAAACGGCTGCTTTCAGGCACTTAACGAATCGTGTGTCCGTTTAAATTGTAAAACACCATTATTCTCCTAAATAGCGGCCCCTGTGTCCGTCCAGATGGAAAACACCACTATTCTTCTGTTTAGCGCATCCTGTGTCCGTTTGGGCAGCTTGCGCTTCCCCCTGCTTATTGTCTCCTATCCCCGGCCATGGGGCAGAAGCCAGCCCTCCGGGTCCGGTCCCAGCGGAACAATGCCGTAAGGGCTATTCCCCTGGCCGCTCAGGTGGCCGGACAAATGGTAATGCCGCTTGATAGCATCAAAATCAGTGGTATCCCCGAAACCGCGGGTCTGGTAGAGATCCCGGGCATATCCCCACAGGTGGGTATAATCCGCCAGCCTCTGGCGGTTGGCCCGGAATGCGGTGAAATAAGCCGCGTCGAACCGGGCCAGCGTAGTATAGAGCCGGACATCGGAATCGGTGATGCCGTCCCCGAAGAGATAACGGCTCCTCCCCAGCCTTTCTTCCAGCCAGTCCAGCCGGGTAAACAGGGTGTCGAAGGCCTGCTCGTAGGCCTCCTGGGACCGGGCAAAGCCCGCCTTGTACACGCCGTTGTTCACCTCGTGGAAAATCACCTCATTCAGTGCATCAATTTCACCGCGCAGATGCTCCGGATACAAATCCGGCGCATCCGGGGCGTGAAAAACAGCCCAAGCCGTTTCCAAATGGTTGGTCAGCCGGAAATAATCGTTCTGCACGACCTTGCCGGAGGGGATATCCACCAGCGCCGGGACCGTCGGCCTTCCCCGGTAATCCGGATCAGCAGCCCGGTAGGCATCGCTGACGTACCGGATGCCAAGCACCGGATCAACCTCCCCTTCATCCAGGGTAAACGCCCAGTCCGCATGGGGCAGAGGAGGACGGATGGGGTCCACCGTGCCCAGGCTGATGGCCTGCTCCAGCCCCAGCAGACGGCGGACAATGACGGCCCGGTGGGCCCAGGGGCAAGCCGCGCACCACAGAAGCCGGTAGCGTCCCGGCTCTGCGGGCAGCTCGCCGGGAGCCTCGCCGAAGAAGGCGCTGAAGCGGTTGGGCTGCCGGACGAAGGCGCCGCTGCCGGCTATCTCTGCCGGGGCGGACGGCTGCGTCACCGCTCCGGCCGACACTCCTATGTTATTGGTCTTCTCTTGTTCTGACATAGCACTCATCCTTTGCTCCATTTTTCCCGCCCGTGGGGTGTCAGCCAGATTGCCTCGTCCTGTCCTTTGGGGTGGATGCCGAACGGGTTTCGGGCAAAGCCCCTCAGATGGGGGGAGGCGTGATAGCTGCTGCGGATAGCGCCCAGATCTGTGGTATCGCCGAAGCCGGGAATTTGGTAGAGATCCCGGGCGTAGCCCCACAGATTGGGGAAGTCCACCAGCCGGCTGCGGTTTGTGTTGAATACCGGGTAATAGGCTGCATCGAACCGGACCAGGGTGGTATATAACCGCACATCCGAGTCGGTAATGGCATCCCCGAAGAGATAGCGGCTCCCGCCCAGCCGTTCCTCCAGCCAGTCCAGCCGGGTGAACAGCGTATGGTACGCCCGCTCATAGGCAGCCTGGGTATGGGCGAAGCCCGCTTTGTAGACGCCGCTGTTAATGTCGGTGAAGATGATTTCATTCAAGGCGTCAATCTCCTCACGCAGCCCTTCCGGGTACAGATCCGGCGCCCCCTCCTTGTGAAACGGGGCCCATACTGTCTCCAGGTAGTTGGTCAGCCGGAAATAATCGCTGTTCACCCCGCGGCCGGTCCGCGCATCCACCACAATGGGCACCGTAGGCCTGCCAGGCCAATCCGGATCCTCTGCGTCATAGATTTCCTTGACATAGCGGATGCCCAGCACCGGGTCCACACCACCCTCGTCCAAGGAAAATTCCCAGCCATGCTCCGTCCGGAAGTGGCTGGCCGTACCCAAGCTGATGGCCTCCTCCAGCCCCAGCAGCCGCCGTACAATGACCGCCCGGTGGGCGTAGGGGCAGGCCTTCATCCATAGAAGCCGGTACCGCCCGGCCTCCGGCCGGTGCTCGCCGGGGCCGTAGCCGAAGGGCACCGTAAACAGATTAGTTTGTGGTGTAAATGTGCCGTCAGCGGCAAGCTCCCGTTGGAAAACGGGGTGCTGGCCCGGAATGCCGGTTTTGTCCCTTATGCCCATACCTCGCACCTCATCCCCTCATTCAATAAAATCCATCTGCTCCATTTTCTCCACCGACTGGTACCGGGCCATGCCTGTCTTCATCCGTCTGAAGCCCAGATGCCGGTAAAAGCTGACCGTGTCGGGATGAGTGTACAGCACCACATTGCAATGGCCAACCGCCTTCAGCAGATCATCAATAATCAGCCGCCCCAGCCCCTGTCCGTGATAGTCCGGGTCCACCACGATATTGAACAGCGCCGCCTGGGCCACACCGTCGGAGATACTCCGCCCAAAGCCGATAAACCGGTCCCCGTCATACAGGAAGGTGACGGAGTAGCTGTTCTCGAAGGCTCTTTGATGATGCTCCGGGGACGCCTGGGAAATGCCAAAATGAGACAGCAGAGCCGCAACCCGCTCCCAATTTCCAAACCGGCAGTCATTTTGAACGGTAATCGACATGGATTGCTAACAGTCCCCTTTCTTTTCGCCAAAAATAAACCAAGTATTTTAATGAGAATAATTGTATAATAAAAAAATAACAACGCCTTCGGGCAGCCAATAAGGAGCGATGGACAGTGAAACGGGTAACTTCAAGCATAGAAACCTACCGGCCGCATCAGCCGTTTCTCCAGAAGCTGCTGCCCGCTTATGTGGAAGGAGGCCATACAGCCTCCGCTTTGTTCGGCGGCGGCATCCAGTTCACCGGCTTCCGCCTGAACGCCGATAACGCGGATAAAATGTTTGTTTTCCCCGACGGCTGCCTCTACCTGGTAATCTGCTGCTACCCTCCAAAGCCGTCCGCCAATATCTGCGGCAGCTTGATCCATCGCAGACAAGGTTTTTTTGTGCGTTCGGATTGCGAGTATTTCTCCATCCGTTTCCTTCCCGGCTATGTGGAGCCCTTCTTCAAGCTGCCCGCCAACGAATTCACCGAGTTTGAAACACCTGTCCAGACCGTGCTCCCCCATGCGGATGAGCTGCTGGAGCAGGTCGCTGCGGCATCCGGCTTTGACGGGCGGGTCAAGGCATTCCTGGATTTTTATCTCCGGTATTACCCCCGGGAGTTCAATGTTCCGGACTTGGTCCGTTATGCGGCGGGCCGGATTATCCAAAGCCGCGGGGCAGCACCCATCGGAGAGCTGGCGGCCGAAACAGGCTACTCCTCCCGCTATCTGCTGAATCTGTTCCAGCGGTATCTGGGTATGCCGCCCAAGCTGTTCAGCCGGATCATCCGCTTCCAGTTTGCCTTAGATGAGCTGAGTCACTACGGGGAGGAGGACTCCCTGGGAAGCATTCTCGACCTGGGCTACTTTGACCAGAACCACTTTATTAAAGAGTTTAAGGAATTCGGGGCGGAGACACCCAAGAAATATCTGCGGCTTTTCCCTGCATCGCCAATGGATAATAACGAAGGAGGAGGCCTGCCTCATCCATGACCGGCCGCCCCCTCCTTTCCCGCACCTTAAATCGTGTATTCCGTTTCCTGGTACTGGTAGAATTTTCCCAGGAAATCCTTAATCCGTTCATTTTTCGGATGCTCGAATACCTCCTTGGGGGTGCCGTCGGCAATGATTTTACCATCGGCCAAAAACAGCACCCGGTTGGCCACACGCTGCACGAAATTCAGCTCATGGGACACGATGATCATCGTATTCCCCTCTTGGGCTGCCGTCCGGATGGTATCCAGCACCTCGCCAACCAGCTCCGGGTCCAGCGCCGAGGTAGGCTCGTCGAACAGCAGAATGCTGGGCTCCATAGCCAACGCACGGGCAATGCCCACACGCTGCTGCTGTCCCCCCGACAGCTGGCGGGGATAGTGGTTAATTTTATCACCCAGCCCCACCTTTTTCAGATGCTCATAGGCAATTTGCTCCGCTTCCCGCTTCGGAACCTTCTTGACCACCACAAGCCCCTCCGCCACATTCTCCAGAGCGGTCTTCCGGCGGAACAGATTATATTGCTGGAAAACCATGGCCGTATACTGCCGCAGCGTCCGGATCTGCTCCCGGCTCCGCTTCTGCACATCGAAATGAAAGTCATTGATCCGGATGCTTCCCGCCTCCGGCTCCTCCAGGAAATTGAGGCAGCGCAGGAAGGTGGACTTGCCCGCCCCTGAAGGCCCGATTACAGCTACAACCTCACCCTTTTGGATATCCAGGTCAATATGGTCCAATACGACGTTTTCCCGAAACCGTTTATACAGATTCCGCACTTCGATCATGCAGCCCACTTCTCCTGACTATTTTCACATCGTTGATGCTCATCTTCTTCTCAATCCGCTTGATGCCCTGCTCGATTACAATGGTCAGCGCCCAATAGATAATGGATAGGGCTACGTACACTTCGAAATAGCGGTAGTTGTTCCCTGCGATGATTTTCCCCTGAGCGGTCATTTCCACCACGGAGCACACGAAGGCCAGAGACGTTCCCTTCATCAAGCCGATTAGCGTGTTGCCCAGGGTGGGCAGCGCCACCTCGAAGGCCTCGGGCACAATGATCCTCCGCAGGGTCTGAAAGTAGGTCATGCCCAGGGAGTTGGCAGCCTCCAGCTGCCCCTTGTCGATGGACTGGATGGCAGCCCGGATGCTTTCGGAGGTATACGCCGCCTCATTCATGGTGAAGGCCAGAAGCACAAACAGCATAGCCGGAATGTTGTTCACGGTGTAGTCCGTGCCGTTGTAATAGTTGAAGTATTTCAGGGCAATGGGAATGCCGTAATAGGTAATGTACAGCTGGATCAGAATCGGCGTGCCTCTCATGAAGGAGACGAACAGGACCGTCAGCCGGTACAGCACCGGGATGCGCTTGATCTTAATAATCGCCAGCACCAGACCCAGCACAAGCCCGAAGAACATGGACAATATTGTGATTTCCAGTGTGACAGGCAGGTAAACCAGCAGCCTGGGGATCAGCTCAAATACCAGCTTGAAGTCGAATATGTTGGGCATGGCTTACCTCACGCTCATTTCGGGGAGAAGTCCCCGCCGAAGTATTTGGTGCTGATTTTGCCGACGGTGCCGTCCTTGACCAGCTTATCCAGCGCTCCGTTGATGTCCTTCTCCAGCTGCTCGGTGTATTTGCCCTTGCTGAGGATCAGATAGCTGAATGGCGCGCCGATGAGCTTGGTTTCCTCCTCAGACAGGGGAACAGCCTTCAGCTTCAGCTTGTAGTCGGTAACGTATTTCTGCAGAATCGCTGCGTCGATAAGCTGAAAGTCGGCTTTGCCGCTTTCCACATTTTGCAGAGTGGCCAGCATGTCGGCTTCCGTGTATTTCAGCTTCACCGGATTGTCCGTGTGGCTCTTGTTGTAGTTCTCAATGGCGGTGGTGTAGTTAACACCTGCGTTTACCTCCGTGGTTTTGCCCTGCAAATCCTTGAAGACGTTCAGATCCGTACGGCTTGAGGCCTGGGCGATGACATACTGGTTTTTGAAGATGGCATTGGTATACACGTATTTTTGCTTGCGGGCCTCATTCATGGCGAAGTTGTTGGCGCCGATCTGGTAGCGGTCGGAGTCAAGTCCGGCGAAGATGGAGGTGAACTCGGTCTTCTCGAAGGAAATCTCATATTGAGGCAGCTCCTTGAAAATCGCCTTGACCACTTCAATGTCGTAGCCCTCCAGCTCGTTCTTGTCGTTCACGTAAGAGAAGGGCCGGGGCGAACCCCCGGTAGCCACCTTAATTTTTGTCTTGACTGCAGGGGCGGAAGGCGCCGTGCTTGCTGCAGCTGCGGTTGTTCCGGCGGGAGCTGTTGAGGAGGCGCCGCCTGCCCCGTTGCTTTCCTTAGCGCCGCAGCCTGCCAGCACCAATGCCATCGAGGCGGTAATTACCGTTGCCAATGTGAAAAAGCGGGATGTAGTACGCTTCATGTCCTTCGTCTCCTTGTCATGTATGAATGATGTCGTTAAATATAAAGCTCATTAATAGTCTGACATGTCAATCAGCGGCTTCCCCATACCTCTTCCGCAATTTCCCGGATCAGCCGGAGCTTCGCCCATTGCTCCTCCTCCGTCAGGATGTTGCCCTCCTCCGTAGAGGCAAAGCCGCATTGGGGGCTGAGATGAAGCCGGTCCAGATCCACGTATTGGGCTGCCTCATGAATCCGCCGGATGATGTCCTCCTTGCTCTCCAGCTCAGGTGATTTGGAGGTGACCAGTCCCAGCACCACCTTCTTGTCTTTGCTCACATGGCGCAAGGGCTCGAAGCCCCCTGCCCGGTCGGAGTCATACTCCAGATAGAGGGCATCCACCTGCTCTCTGGCAAACAGCGCCTCTGCTACCGGCTCATAACCGCCGAAGGTAGCCCAGGTGGAGCGGAAATTCCCCCGGCACACGTGCGTGGTGATTACCAGGTCGTCAGGACGTCCCTCCAGCACCAGGTTGTTCACCCGCAGCTTCTCCTCTTTCCGCTCCTCGTCACTGCTGCGGTCCGGATTAAACGCCTTGGAGCGCCCTTCAAAAAATTGCCCCCAGGAGCAGTCATCCAGCTGGACATTCCGACAGCCTAATTGATACAGATCCGCTAGCACGGTTTTGTAAGCCCGGACAATGTCCTGGATCAGCTCCTCCTTGTTGGGATAGAACAGGCTGGTATTCTCAATGTTCTTGGGGGAAACCAGATGCAGCAGGAACTGGGTGGGAGAAGGAATGGTTTGGCGGACCACCACACCGGGAGCGGCGATGCTCTGAACAAACCTGAAGTGCTCCAGGAACGGATGATTTTCTCCGCTGATTCTTCCGGTTAAGGCGGAGGACTCGGCCCGGGTCTCCACACCCTTGAATACATTGGTGGAATCAGAGACGGTTTTCTCCACGCCCTGCAAACCCCAGAAGAAATCCAGATGCCACCAGCTCCGGCGGAACTCGCCGTCCGTAGCCACCTGCAGCCCGGCTTGCCGCTGCTTCTCCACCAATTCGGTGATCGCCTTGTCTTCTACTACCTTCAACGCTTCCGCTGTAAGCTCGCCCTTGGCATGCTTCGCCCGGGCCTCCTTTAATGCTGAGGGCCGCAGGAAGCTTCCCACCACATCAAAACGGAATGGAGCTGTTCGTGTACCGGTTTTGCTCATGGATGTGTACGCTCCTTTACTTGACGTAGAATTTATGCTCCGGATCGGTGCTTTTAGTCTGCCTGTCATGGGGCTGGGACCACAGTCCCTCGTAATCGATTTGATCCCAGAAGCGGGTATTGTAGTCAATGAAGATGCCGGACTTGTCGCCCCGTGCGTTGGACTTGGCCAGATCCCGCAGGTAGGTGTTGTTCTTGAAGGCCGGAATCTCATACAGGTCGCGGGCATAACCCCAAATATTCTTAAAATCCACAATCCGGTTGCGCAGCGGGCCCAGATTCTTGAAGTAATAGGTGTCAAAACGGGCCAGGGTCACAAACAGCCGCACATCGGAGTCGGTGACATAATCCCCGAACAGGAAGCGCCGGGTGGAGAGCCGCTCCTCGATGGCATCCAGCGCTGCGTACAAATGGGTGAAGGCATCATTGTAGGCCTCAATGGACTGGGCAAACATTCCCTTGTAGACACCGTTATTTACATTGTCGAAAAGAAAGTCGTTATACGCGTTGATCTCCTCACGCAGGTGGGCAGGATACAGATCCGGCGCCCCCGGCTTGTGGAGAGAGGCGAATTCGTTCTCCAGATAGTTGGAGAGCCACACATAATCATTGTTGACCACCTTGCCTGTGGTCACATCGACGACCGCCGGTACGGTGGGCCTGCCGGTGTAATCCGGGTCTGCCTTGTAATAGGCCTCGCTTAGAAACTGGATGCCCAGCACCGGGTCCTTGCCGCCCTCGTCGAAAACAAATTCCCAGCCCAGGTCCTGCTCATGCTTGCCGCGCCCCACCAGATTGATGCCGATGGCGTCCTCCAAACCCAGCAGCTCCCGCACGATGGAGGCCCGGTTGGACCAATGGCAGCCCTTGGCCCAGATCAGCCGGTAGCGCCCAGCCTCTACGGGAAGCTTCCCCTCCCCTTCTCCGAAGGGAGTGGTGAAGCGGTTCTTTTGCCGGACAAAAAAGCCCTTCCCGTCAATCTCCTGCTCGATTTCCTTGGGTCTTACCCGTACATTGGGTGTTGTTGTCATAGCGTTTCCCTCCCGTGTGGTGTATTCCAGAAGCTCAGATCCGGTCCCTTGGGCAGGAGCCGGTATGGGTTGTTGGCGATTTGGCCCAGATGGTAGCCCTTCTTGATGGCGTCAAAATCGGTGGTATCCCCGAAGCCCGGTGTTTGGTACAGATCTCTGGCGTAGGCGGACAGGTTGGGGAAATCCACCAGCCGGTTCCGGTTGGTGCGGAAGGCGGAATAATAGGCGGCGTCGAAGCGCACCAGCGTGACATACAGCCGGATATCCGAATCGGTGATGGCATTGCCGAACAGATAGCGTTGGTTAGCCAGGCGCTCCTCCAGCTGGTCCAACCGGGCGAACAGCACATCGTAAGCCGCTTCATACGCCTCCTGGGAGCGGGCAAAACCCGCCTTGTAGACGCCGTTGTTCACCTCATGGAACAGCACATCGTTCAGCTCGTCGATCTCCTGGCGCAGCTGCTCCGGGTAGAGGTCCGGCGCCCCCGGTTTATGGTATGTGGACCATACGGTCTCCCAATAATTGGTGAGTCTGAAGTAGTCGTTGTTGACGACTTGGCGGGTGGTAACATCCACTACGGTAGGCACGGTAGCCCTGCCTTCATAGGTTGGATCGGTCTCCTTGTATATCTCAGGCAGATAGCGGATGCCCAGCACCGGGTCCACACCGCCCTTATCCAGGGAGAACTCCCAGCCGTGCTCCGTGCGGATGGGACTGGCGGTGCCCACACTGATAACCTCCTCCAAGCCCAGCAGCCTGCGGACAATGATGGAGCGGTGAGCCCATGGGCAGATAGCCGCCCATAGGATCCGGTAGCGTCCGGCCTCTACGGGAAGCTCTCCCGGCCCATCCCCGAAGGGGGTGGTGAAACGGTTCTGCTGCCGGACAAAGGAGCCGTTGTTCCCGATTTCCTTGGTTAATTCGGATGCGAGAGTCTTTACTTCAGCCATGGTTTTTTCAGCCTCCTGATTAATTCCGAGTAACATGATCTGTTTTTAACAGTTTAAGATAAGCCCGGATTGAAATATAGTAAAAATCGGAACAGAAAATTACAGGTTCTTTTCTGTATGCACAATAGGAATCCGGGATTGGAACACAATGTCCGGGTTCACCGAATACCCCAGACGCTCATAAAAACCCACCGCATGCTTCTGGCTGGTTATGATAATCCTGCGGATACCCAACTCTCTGGCCCAGGCCTCCGCCTCCTCAATCACTCTGCGCCCTACTCCCAGCCCGCGGCTGCCCGCCGCCACACCGACCCGTCCGATCCGTGCCGCCCCGTCATCATCCGTGTACAGCCTGGCCGTTGCAATGGGCCGGTGATCCTCCATAATCAGCACATAACGGGTGCCGTCCCCGTCACGCGCGTCGAATTCCATTTCCAGCGGGATGCTTTGACCCTCCACAAAAACCTGAATACGCAGCCAGTAGACAGCTGCCCGCTGCCAGTTCTCCGTTACCCGTATAACCTCCATGCTTATCTCTCCCCTGTAGAATATAGATTCCTGTCATATAAACCGGAGGACAAATAACGCTCTCCCGAATCGGGAATGATCACCACGATGCTTTTGCCACGGTTTTCGGGGCGCCGCGCCACCTGGAGGGCCGCCCAAATGGCCGCTCCCGCCGAAATGCCCACGGACAATCCCTCAGTCCGCGCTAAATTCCGCGCCTCGGCAAAGGCATCCTCATCCGTAACCGTAATAATCTCGTCCATCAGGTCCTGCCGGGTCACCGGAGCGATCATTCCGCCCCCAATTCCCTGGATTTGATGGGGTCCCGGCTGTCCGCCGGAGAGCAGGGGACTGCCGGCAGGCTCTACTGCTATAAGCCGGATTTCCGGCTTCTTTTCCCGGAGAAAAGCACCCACTCCCGCCAATGTACCTCCGGTACCAACCGTGGAGACGAAGATATCCACCTGCCCGTCCGTATCCGCCCAGATTTCCGGGCCTGTGGTTTCCTTGTGGGCCTGGGGATTATAGGGGTTGCCGCCCTGCCGGGGCATGAAGCCTCCCTCCGTCTGTGCCAGAATCTCCTCGGCCTTGGCTCCGGCCCCCGCCATGTTCAGCTCTCCCGGCGTTAGTATCACTTGAGCCCCATAACCCTGGAGAATGCTGATCCGCTCGGCGCTTAGGTTATCTGGCATAACAATGATCGCCTTATATCCCTTGGCTGCAGCCACAGCGGCCAGGCCGATGCCGGTGTTGCCGCTGGTGGCCTCGATGACAGTTCCTCCCGGCAGCAGCCTGCCCTCCTTTTCCGCCTGTTCAATCATGTGCTTGGCGATCCTGTCCTTCACACTTCCTGCCGGATTGAAAAACTCCAGCTTGGCGAGAAGCCTCGCCTCAATATCCCGCTGCTCCTCCAGCCGGTGCAGCTCCACAAGCGGGGTGCCGCCCACCAATTCCACGATACTATGTCGGATATTGTCCATCCATTGTCCTCCCTTCATATTGGCCCCTTACAAAATTATGTAACCCAATAATATTACTTGGTATTTATTATAGAAACAGTCTGCAGGAGAAATATAGGAAAAATCCGAACTGGGAGCAGCTGGAGGCTGTCTTGGCCGAACGGCAAAAAAAACCGGACAGGTTTCCCTGTGCCGGTTTTGATTGTATAGATGCTGCCCCTGCTCCGCAATCTATCTGCGGGACATGGTGACGCCGAGCTTGTTCTTGTACTTCTCGGTTGCTTCCTTGATGACATCCTTGCCGCCCTTGGAGAGCCACTCATCCACAGCCTTGGGCCAGTCACTGATCGGCTCCTTGCCGTAAACCATCTTAACCATGTGGGTCAACAGCACGGGAGGTGCAGTATCGGAGTTAGGAGCAACATCCGGATTTTTTACCAGTGCGTCCAGACGCGGGTCAAACTGGATGCCGTCGCGGCCTTCCTTTGCCAGAATCGTGTCGTATACCTTAATCAGATTCTTGCCTTCCTCTGTCAGGCTGAGTGAGCCCTTGTTGTAGGTGGTATCCTGGACCAGCCACAGGAAGGACTGGCGGTAGCGTTCTTCATCAATACCATTGGCTTCGGTAGGCGAGGTATAGGAAATTTTGCCGTTCTCTTCCTTATAGGTTTCATCCTTGATGCCGTAGGTGAAGAATTTTTCCGCCTCGTCGCTGAGCATCCAGTCAAAGAACTTGATGATGTCGGCCGCATTCTTGGTGCCTTCCTTGACGAAGTAAGCGCGGGTAACGGAGCCGTAGAGATAATAGCCGCCCTTGCCGTCAGGTCCTACAGGAGAAGGAATGATCTCCAGCTTGGCGCCAGGAATGGTGGATTTCAGCTGCTGCTCCCATTGGAGAAGCTCGTTGGCGTTCATGGTCCACATGCCCGCTTTGCCGGCGAGGATAGCATTCTTGTAGTTGGTGGCATTGATAGTGGCAAATTCCTTGTTGATGAGGCCTTCGTCGTACATGGTTTTGTAGGTTTGCAGCGCCTTCATCATGTTTTCGTTGTCCATAAATTTGGGCTGAACCTGGCCGTTCACTTCCTCAAACATGGACAGGTACGGATAGACGTCATACGGTCCGAAGAAGGTATCAGCATACTTGAAGTCCTGGCGGCCCATGTACGGATTCTCGAGGCCCAGCTTTTTGAAGGCACGCAGCACGTTCAGATATTCTTCCACGGTTTTCGGTACAGGCAGGCCGGTTTGGTCCAGCAAATCCTTGCGGATCCAGGTGGCACGGCGGGACGGGTTGGACAGATATTCCGGAATGGCGTAAATCTTGCCTTGGTAGCTTACGTTATCCCAAGCATCCTTCGGAATTTTCTTCAGCAGGTTAGGGCCGTATTGCTTCAGCAGATCATCCAGCGGCATGAACACGCCAGCTGCTACAGAGCCGGCCATCTCCTTGCCATTGACGCCGCCTGCACCCTGTACCACATCGGGAATGTCGTTGGTGGCAAACATCTGCACCATCTTTTGCTCATATTCCTTATGGGGCACCAGCACAATATCCAGATCGGAGTTAGTCATCTCCTCCATCTTCTTCACCCATTTGTCGTTGTTGATGTCGGGTGACTTCTCCACGTAGTTGAAGGCCAATGTCCGGAGCGAGATGGAGAATTTGGTTTTTTCGGGGGCTTTGGAAGCTGCGGGGGTGCCGCTTTCCCCTTCTTTACTGTCGTTTCCGCAGCCTGCTGCAACGCCGGCAGCCAATGCGGCGGTGAGACATACGCCAAGCCATTTTTTCATTGCGAACCTCTCCCTTTTTATCCATATAGGCAGATGACTGAGTGGTATAAAGCGTTTTTTGTAAACGCTTCATCTTTCATGGCTTTATCTTATCGCCGGGGCGGGATTGCCACAATGGATTGATTCTATGTGGGATTGTCATTTTTTTAGATCGGCGTGTAAAACGCCACATGCTGCTGTACTTTCTGGAGCTGCAGATCGGAGCTGCGGACCACATCTGCTAACCGGCGATACGGACCGATAATGCAGACCGGCGTCTTTCCCAGCCTGCCCTCGGCCAGAGCGCTAACGGAACCAGGAGACGCTTAGCGGGAGAAAATCGGCGTTGGGGACTCGTCATCCCCCTGTAAGAGCTTCTGAATTCCGTTAAAACTAAAACTAGGCTGATTTTCCACTCTAAGCATCACTGGGTTCCGTTACAGGTAAACTCCGGCTGGACCGATAGCGGGAAAACCCTTCCGCTGCTGGCAAGCCGATAGAGAGGCGTAAACCTCCCGTCACCAGCTGCGCAGCATATGCTTCCGCTGCCCTGCCGCTTAATACGGCTTGGCAACCTCCACCCGGCGGCTCACACCCTGGTAAGTAAAGTATAAGTGGACCCCATGTCCCTGGTCATCCATAAAATACGACACATAATCCTGCAAACCCGCCTTGCGCGGCGTAAGCAAAGTCACAATCCGGTGGCTTGCCGCCTCCCGGGTGGAGGCTGTCAGATGCCAATGGGCAGGCTGCCCCTCCCACTCTGCCGGGTCGGCGCCAGCAAATCCGCTATCCTGGGTCAACGCCAAATCGCCTGAGGAGCTATAGACAAAACGCCCCTCCATCTGGGCTTTGACCCCGTTAACCAGGAAGGTTTGGCCCTTCAACGTCATGGGATACAGGGTATGGAACCGCCAATCCACCTTCCCCGGCTGCGCCCGGTCCACTGAATCCACTACCACCACCTAAGCGCTGTCCACCCGATAATATTCCCGTAAATAGCGGCGGATATAGGGCACATGCTCCCTGTACGCATCAGTTGCATCCATGGAGGTATAGCTGACGCCATCCCGGTGCCACGCTTCCAGCACCGTTCCTGTAGCGGCCATATTCTTGGTTTTATCTGTGCCCGCATACTGGCCTTGGCCGTCAATGAGAATCACATTCTTGGAGCGTGTGGCCTTGCGCCATTGCATGTGCATGGTACTGTTGAACGCCACATAGTACCCGCTTTCAATCGCCAGCGGCTCCCCGTAGGCATGAAGCAGGAAAGCGTTCTGGTCCCCGTGGCTGTGGCTGACCGAGCCGTACCGGCTGCTTTTGGCCAGGAGCATCATATGCTCCGCGGGATCATCCATCCGGTGGTGCATCGCCACCCAGCCCACGTCCCTGAACCATTTCAACGGCTCCGCCTGCAAGGGCGCCACCGCCTCCACCTGCGGATAATCCCACCGGTACACCATCTCGTCGAAGCGGAAATCCCACCAGCCGTAATTGTAAAAGATCTTCTGGCTGTCCGGGTTCAGCTCCCGCGTCTGCTCATAATACCACTGGTACAGGCCATTGCCGGTCACCCCGGCGAACTGACGGATGTTGAAGCCTGTCTTCAAATTCACCGGATCTCCCAGAGAGGACTGGTCGCAGAAGCTGGCCCGCAGGGTATCCGGGCTCAGCGTATATAAGGGGAAATCTCCCGTTTTGCGGAAAAAAGGACGGTCGTACATGTTGATGCCAGTGTACTTGCGCACCAGATTCAGCGCCTCGGTGACAAAGGCCATCTGGGTGGTCCAATACATGGCCCCCTCTGCCCAGCCTCCGTCCTGGCCCCCCCAAGGGGTATACATAGCCGAAAAATACTCCAGCGCATAGTCCAGCCAATCCCGGGCTTCCTCTTCCTCACCCAGCATGGCCGTGCAGCAGGGGATCAGCACGGAGGACAGAGAACGGACTGCATGGCTGTCGTAGGGCACATGGTGAATCCGAGAGCGTTCGATCACATGGAACGCCACCTGGCGGGTGCGTTCAAGCAGTACACTCCGAACCAACGTCCGCTCCTCCTCCGTCAGCTCACCGTGCAGCCAATCATAGCCCCAAGCCAAAGCACCCGCCATGCGGAAGGCCGCTTCATCATTGTAATCCCGGTGGGTAGTGCCGTCGGGATTCCAGGAGGCGGCATGGAGCAGCCAGGCCTTGGCCTTGGCAGTCAGCTCCGCATCCTCCAGGACCACACCCGCCACGGCCAGATGCCGGATGGCGTAGAGCATCTCCTGGCAGTCGATGTACATCTGCCGCCATAGAGAAGCCACCCGCTTGTTGTTCGGGTAGGGCTGCGGCTCGGCAATCAGCGGCCGCTCCGCCCAAGGCTGGACGGCTTCGGCCAGGAACCCGGCCCAGCCGGTGCTCTCAGGGTCCCGCTTCACCGCATCGCGGAAGCGGGGCAGCTCCTCCGCCTGCAGCCAGAGGCGGGGATGGGCTGCTGCCGCAGCCGCATACCTGCCGGCGCGGGTGGGCAAGGGCGTCTCCGGCAGGCCGGGCGCCACGGTGAAGGCTCTGATCTTGCTCCATTCGGAGAGGACGCCGCTCTCTCCCTCCAGCGCGTAGCGCCAGTAATAGCTGCCCGGAGCTAAGACATCATCCGGGGTGAACAGATTATAAGGGATACCGGCATACTCCCGGGTTGCCTCCGGGGTAAAACCCGGGTCCGCGGACAGCTGCAGATGATAAGAGCCGCCCTCCAAAGCTGCGGGCATCCAGGTGAACCGGGGCGGATTTTCGGTAATCTCCGTATGCTCCTCCGGGGCGTAAGCCACGTCGAGCACACCATTATGAGGCTGAAATAAGGGCGCAGCCATATGAATTCCTCCATTTGGTCAAGGATAAACGCCTGGCGGCATCCGTCGCCACGATCATACTTAGGAGCTGCGAGGAAATTAGTACCCGCTTTTGCTGACAAAATCTCCACGGTTTTGGGAGTTTTGTCGGCAAATTAGCGGTACTTATTTTCGTCGCAGTCTCTTAGAAACTGCGACGAAAAGCGTATGCTTTCGAAGCGCGTTCTCAGCCCAGCTGGACCAGTCCCAGAACCGGATCCACAGCAAAGCTTCCGCTGAAAGCACCCGTCTCCGCATTCGCCTGTACGACCAGACCTCCGCCGCTGTTCTGACTGACCGCCGACAGCCGCAAAGGCTCACCGCCTGCCCGGTATACGGCCACAAAATCCGCCGCTGTTCCCTTCTGCCGCAGCAGCAGTCCGCCGATGGTTTGGCTGGGGTCTTCAGCGATACCGGGAGTGCGGATTTCATACAGCTCCGCTTCCGGCGCCTGCAGAACCGCCGCTTGAACTGCAAATCCGTCGCCGTTCAGACTCCACGCCGCAGATTGAGCCTCAGACGATGTGTTGTCGCACCGGGAAAGCAGCTCCACCAGCCCATAACCATCCTCTGTTCCGGCGGTTTGTGGCGTGAGCGCAGTCCAAGCCTCTTTTCCCAGAGGAGCAAGCTCAGCAGAAGGGTGCAGCCACCAGTCAATAGTCTCTTCCCCTTCCGTTGTCACGCGGAACCAGTCCACCAGCACCTCACCTGTCAAAAGAAGATGCCGTTCCAGCACCGTCCCCGGATATGCCCCCTCCGAACGCAGCCGGATGTTGGTTCCCTGCTCATCCTCACGGAACAGGGTGCAGGCAGCCGTATGGGGAGCTTGGGAGCTGCCGCCTATGGTCACCGTATTATGGCTGGCTGTGGTAGCGTACCAGCCCAAGCGCAGGTCAGAGCCGTAGGGGACGGTGCCCATTTCCGGCGCTACCTCGCCAAGCCGGTGCATGATGGACACATGCAGCTTGTCGAAGTGTCCGTGGGAGCCGCCATGCTCCCCGAAGTCCGTCTGTACGGATAAGGGATTACCCTTGTGGCGAAGCACGGCAAAGCCGGAATCCGCCAGCATCAGCGATGGCCGCTCCTTGCCGTCTTGCGCCGGCGCGAATAAATTCACTTCTGCCGCGGGGCCGTTCCCATATAGCAGGGCCTCCAGACCGCCCCGTTTGTCCGTTCCCAAAATATAGCGGTAATGATAAGCCAATACCGGCAGCAGCTCCCGGCTTCCGTACACCGAAAGACCGGTTTCGAACACTTCAATGATTTCCCGCGCAAAAGGCACACGATTGTACGGGCCGTCATGCAGCGCAGGCAGCTGGCCTTGGTCACCGCTAAGCTCTGCCAGCACCTGAAGCATACCCTGGAGAGACTGGCCCGCTTCCCCCTTGGCATCATACAGATTCACGCCGAAGCGCAGGCACATCTCTGCAGCAATAAAATAAGCCCGCAGCACAAACACATGGTAATAGGTGCTGCCCTCAAATTCGAAGCCGTCAGGCTTTACGCCGATGGACAGGTGATGATAATAGCCGCCGGGGCCATCCAAAAGCGTCTGCAGCTTGGCCTTGTCCGCTCCTTTGGCGGCATATACGCAGGCCAGGCTGGCATTCAGCCAGGCCGTATAGTTGTTTTCCGCATTCTTTTTCTCGTGGATGAGAATATGGCGGTACTGCTCCATGCTCTCCTCCAGCATAGTAAAAAAGGTCTGAAGCGCTTCCTCATCCGCCTGAGCAAATTCTACTCCGCTGTCCTTCAGGAGCAGATAAGCCCGGATGAGGGTAGTGGACCAGATGGCCTCCGTCAATGCCTGATGGAAGGCTCTGCCCTTCAGCATCCAGGGCTGGGCATCGGGATGGACGGGGTACAAGGGGAACTGGCGGGCATACCCGGCCAGAATCTCCTTGGCCATACCGGCGCACCATTCCTCGCCGTCCGCCGCATACACTGCCGCCGCTTGAAGAGCGTAGCGGGCCATAGCCTGATGCCGGAACACCAGCCATGCTCCCCGGTACGGCTCGCCTTCAAGCACACAGCCGTGAGGGCAGCGGAATTGGACGGCATCCTGCTCCAACGGATCAAACAACAGCTCCGCATGGTGCTCCGGGCACACATACTGGTGCCACCAGCCGCCGGGCTCGTGAGGCAGCCGGATCTCCCGGTGCGGCTGTTGGTCCCTTGACTCCGCCAGCTCCGCCTTCAGCTCATCCGCTGCCAGCCGGGACCAATCCCATGCTGCAGCTTTATCTCGGAGAGTTTTCATCGCATGAACAAGCCTCCGTTGATCTCCACGGTTTCGCCGGTGAGGTAATCGGCCAATTCAGAGGCCAGGAACAGGGTAACCCGTCCTACATCCTGCGGTGCACCCTCCCGTCCCAGGGGGATCTTGGCAATGGTAGCCTGCCGTGCTGCATCTCCGGTGAAGGTGGCATGGAAGGCGGTTTGGCCGATGAAGCCCGGGGAAATGGCATTAACGTTGATGCCGTACGGCGCCAGCTCCTTGGCCAGACCCTTGGTATAGGACCACACCGCAGCCTTGCTGGCTGCGTAGATGGATGCGCCCGGCCCGCCGCCGTCGTGGGCTGCAAGAGAGGCAACATTGATGATCTTGCCGCTCTTCTTGGCGATCATACCTGCTGCCACCGACTTACAGGCGAATACGCAGGATTTGAAGTTAACGTCCATCACCTTGTTGTAATGCTCCACATCCATTTCGGCGTTGGGTACACGTTTGATCATGCCCCCTGCGTTGTTCACCAGAATATCTACTGTGCCGCCGAAGTGGGCCTCAATTTCTTGCACCATTTGGTCCAGCTCGGCAGGGTTGGTAGCGTCAGCCTTGAAGGCATGGGCCTCGCCGCCTGACTGGCGGATGGCTTCTACGGCTTCCACCGGATCACCGTACAGATAGTTGATGGCGATTTTGGCGCCGGAAGCAGCCAGAGTTTCGGCAATTTGACGTCCTAAGCCTGCGTTGGAACCGGTTACGAGTGCGATTTTACCTGTCAGATCGATATGCATATGGATGAATCCTCCCATGAGTTTATATTGTTGGTTGCTTCATTTTTCTAACGGCGGCCACAGCCTCTATTTCCGCTGCAGTCGCTAATTTCGGAGCATTCTCCACCAAATAAGAGCGCTCACTTCCGTTAAAATCCGAAAAAGCCATTTTGAGCCCAAATAGCGGCGCTCATTTCCGTTAGAATTGCCCACGGCCTGACAGCCATCGCCAATCATGAAAATAGGGAGCGCAGGTGCGGCATTTTCATATAAATTCCGAGGGAGGGGGGAACTCCACTGTTCCCTCCGCCCGCTCCCTACTTTCGTTCGGCCAGTTGGCTGTTCCGCCGCTCCGCGGGCATGGACAGGGTCATCCTGGTCCCTTCCCCCTGGCGGCTTTCCACGCTAAGTCCGTATTCCTCGCCGAACACCATCTGAATCCGGCGGTGCACATTCATCAGCCCAATGCCGCCGCGGTGGTACAGAGAGTCTCCCTCCCCGCCGGCCAGCTGGTTCAGCTTCAGCTTTTCCCGCAGCCGCTCCAGCCGCTCCGGAGATATGCCCACGCCGTTGTCCTCCACCATCACCAGAAAACGGCCGCTCTCGATCCGGGCGTCGATCCGTATCGCATGGCGGTCCTCGATCCCGCCGGGAAAGGCATGCTGGAAAATATTCTCAATCAGGGGCTGCAACGTAAGACGCACGGTTTTTTCCAGCAGCAAGCCCGGCGGGATGACCACATCGATCTCAAACTCCCGGTCGATGCGGTGCTTGAGAATGGTCATGTAGCTCAGCACATGGCGCAATTCATTGGCGATGGTAATCTCCTGCAGATTGGTCTGGATGGAGTAACGGAGCATAAAGGCCATGGCCTCCACCATTTCGGTGATTTCGTCGGAATCTTGGATCACCGCGTAGCTCTTGATGGTTTCCAGGGTGTTGTACAGAAAGTGCGGATTTATCTGCAGCTGCAGAGCCTGAAACTCCGCCTGCTGCCGCTCCAGCCGGGTTTCCTGAAGCTCCAGCGCAGCCTTCTGGGTGGTCAGCTCCGCTTCGTACACCCGCTCGATCATCTGCGACAGCCTGGTGACCATCAGGTTATAGCTGCGCATCAGTCCACCCAGCTCATCCTGGCGGTCGTCAATCTCCAGCCGCTGCCAGTTCCCCTTTTCCGTCTCCCGCATACCATCCTTCAGCACTCTGATGGGCCGGGTAACGGACTGGCCGAAGCGGGTGGCCAACAGCAGGGTTCCCGCCAGAGTCAACACTCCCACCAAGATGGTAGTGGTACGGATGGTAGAGATAGGCTCCCGCAGCTCGCTGACCGGCATGGTCACCACCAGCTGCCAGTTGGAGTATTCCGACTTCCGGGAGACGAACAAATAATCCTTGCCGTCTACCCCCTCAATGTAGGAGGTATTGGGATGGGCGGCCACATTGGCCATCAGCTCGGCCGACAGGGCTTGACCCGCTCCCGTAGGCTGATACAGGGGTTTACCGAATTCATCCAGGATGAAAAAGAAGCCTCCCTGCCCCAAATCCAGCGGCTCCCAGATCCGCGCCAGCTCCTGCGCCTTGAACTCGATGGCCAGAATGCCATTAGGCCGGTAAGAGGATGCGCCCCGGATCTGCCGCACCATACTGATAATGCCGGCGTCGGGCACATTTTGCACATTGGTATTGAGGATGGCGATCCGTCCGCTCTCCGGGGCTTGGGCCGACAGAGTCCGGTACCGCTCGGCTGCATTAAACTGGGTGCTGTATGCCTGATTGCCGTTATCGTCGCTCACGGCCTTTCCGCTTTCATTAATGACATAAATCAGGTTGATTTGCGGATACAGGATAAACAAAGAACGGAACAGATACTTCTGGATATCGTTGGTGTATTGGTAATAGGAATAGCTGTCCTCCGGGTCCATATCAAGAAACTGCTTCACCTGATAGTAGGACAGAATGGAGTCGCTGGCCTTTTCATAGTTTTGCAAATACAAATCCGTTTGGTAGGAGGCGCTGCGGATCACCTGGGCAATGGTCCGTTCCGTGGACCGGTCCAGGGCGCTGGAGGCCTGGAAGTACGAGATAAAGCCGACCATGGACAAGGACAGGACAATGACCGTCAGGAACGAGACGAACAGCTTGGCGGAAAGGCTCTTCCGCAGCATTATTCGATCCCCAGCTGGCTGCGGTATTCGGACGGAGACTGGCCGGTATATTTTTTGAAGGTTTTGGTGAAATGGGGGTGGTCCGCATACCCCACCTCAAAGGAAATATCCGTAATCCGGTATTGGGATTGCCCCAGCAGCTTCTTGGCCTTCTCCATTCTCCGGCTGATCCGGTAATGGACGAAGGTCTCTCCCGTCACCTGCTTGAACAGCTGGCTGAAATAGGACGGATTCAGCCCCAATAGCTCGGCTACCTCCTCCAGGGAGATTTCCCGGGCGAGGTTTTCCTCCATAAAGGCCTTGGCCTCTTCCACCGGGTCCTTGGCCTTACCCTTGCGCTTTATCCGCAGCTCCTGCAGGATTCCCCTTACTGCTTCGGCAAACTGCCCGAAAAGCTGGGCGGGTGTCCCCTCAGACAACCGGAGCAGGCTTTGGGCAGGATTCACGGAGCTGGCGTGCAGACGCCGGATCAAGAGCGTATACCCCTCCTCCAGCAGCTCCTTGTGCTGGCTGCGGCTCATTTTGTGCCGGAGCACCTCCTGCTCCCATTCCTGCAGCACGGACTGGAGCTTTTCCTGCTCCAGGTTCCAAACCGCATCATGAAGCCGCTCCACCCAAGCGTCCAGCTTGGCTACCGACACGAAGCCTGCGGGCTCATTGGCCGCTTCCTCCAGCTTGGCAATGGTCTTCTGCAGCTCCGCCCGGCCTACCGGCTTCAGGAGATACTCCTTCACGCCGTAGGACACACATTGGCGGGCATACTCAAAATCCCCGTAACCGGAAACCACCACAATCTGGGTCACCGTGTCCATAGCGGCCAGCCGCCGGCACAGCTCCAGCCCGTCCATACGGGGCATCCGGATATCGGTAAACAAATAGTCGGGTTGATCCTCCATCATGAGCGCCAGCGCTTCCTCCCCGTCCGCCGCCAGGCGGATGTCCGCCGCAGGCCCGATAATCTGGCGGACCATAACAGAAAGACCTTTTCGGATAACCGGCTCGTCGTCCACAATGACGATTTTTCTCATGCTGGAAGCCCCCTTTTGCTGTGTCCAGACTTGCTCTGCTGTACCTCTGTTCTCCTGGCGGCCGTTGCCGCGGGACGTTGGTTTGGCCTAACAGTCTGTCCTCATAATCCGAACGTGCATATCTGTCCTATTGTACCACATCCGGGCATTCAGGATTTTACCGAGCCCACCATCATCCCCTGTACAAAATGCCGCTGCAGGAAGGGATATACCATGATAATGGGAAGTGTCGCAATGATAATGACCGCCATTTTGATACCCTCCGGGGAGGTATGAGCCAGAGCACTGAAGGCCGAGGAAGCGGGGTCGATGCTGATGTCATCGCTTTCAAACAGCTTCTTCAGCTTCACCTGCAAGGGCCACAAGGACGGCTTGTTGATGTAGTACAGCGCATTCATGTAGGCATTCCAGTGTCCCACTGCGTAGAAAATCCCCAGGGATGCCATAACCGGCTTGGACAAGGGAAGCACGATGCTGTAGATAATCCGCAGCTCGCCGCAGCCGTCGATCCGGGAAGCGTCGATGAGCTCGGAGGGAATCTGGGCGAAAAAGCTGCGCATCACGAAGAAGTTGAAGGCGCTGATGGCACCGGGAATCATCAGGGCCCACAGGGTGTTCATCAAGCCCACATTCTTGATCAGAATGAAGTTGGGAATCAGCGGCGCGGTGAACACCATGGTGAACAATACCATGAGCACAATGTACTTGCGTCCCACAAATTCAGGACGGGAAACCGGATAAGCCAGTGAGGAGGTTGCCGCCAGATTGATGAAGGTACCCAGCACCGTAATGTACACCGAGACGCCGAAGGCCCGCCAGATGGATTGGTCGCTGAAGACGTATTCATAGTTGATCATGGTAAATTCCTTGGGCCATAGGCCCACCCGCCCGTTAATGATGGCGTCGGAGGTGCTGAAGGACTGGGCGATAACGTTCAGGAACGGCAGGAACATAGCCATCGAAATCAGAGTCAGCAGCACCAGGTTGAAGATATTAAAAATATTTTGTCCGCGGGTATAACGCGCTCTCATAAAAGGAGCCTCCTATCCTGGAATAACATGGGTCCTTGCCGCAGGCCGGATCATGTTATGGGTTAATACAGGGATTCGCCGGTGGTTTTTTTGCTCAGGAAGTTCCCGATGAACACCAGCATCAGCCCCACCACGGATTTGAACAGTCCTACTGCAGTGGTATAGCTGTATTGCTGGGACAAGAGGCCCGCCTTGTAGATGTAGGTGTCGAGGATTTCACCGTTGCCTGTATTCAGCGCATTCAGGAATACCCATACCCGCTCAAAGCCCAGATCCAGAAACTTGCCGATATGCAGCAGGAACAGGATCATAATGGTAGGAATCAGGGACGGCAGGGTAATCGCCATGGTCTGCTTCCAACGCCCGGCTCCGTCCACCTCGGCAGCCTCGTACAAGTCCGGATTGATGCCCGCCAACGCCGCCAGATAAATAATGGTGCCGTAGCCGGAGTCCCGCCAGATGCCGGAGCCGATAAGCACCGTCCGGATGTAGGAGTTTTCGCCAAGGAAGTAGATCGGCTCGAAGCCCATCCATTCGATAACATGGTTCACGATACCGGTAGACGGAGACAGGATGCCCAAGGCGATACCGCTGATAATGACCCAAGACAGGAAGTGGGGCATATACACAACAGTCTGCAGGACCCGCTTGTAAACCACCAGCCGGATTTCATTTAAGAGCAGGGCCAGAATTATGGGAGCCGGAAAGGCAAACACCAGGTCATACAGCCCCAGCAATATGGTATTGATGAGAATACGCAGGAAATCCTGGTACTGGAACATCGTTTTGAAATGCGTGAGCCCTACCCATTCGCTTCCGGTGAAGCCCTTAAAAATGTTGTAGTTCTGAAATGCAATGACCGACCCGGCCAGCGGCACATACTTGAAAATGATGAAATAAATAATGCCGGGCAGAGCAATGAGATACAAGGTTCTGTATTTCCACATGTACGTCAACAGAGAGTGCTTGGTCATGACCTTGTAGCTCACCTGATCCGCCGCTGTAACTTTAGCCGCCATGTTCCTTCCTCCCAAAAAGTTTTGCTTCAGCAAAACTCACATTGTAAGCATAAGCCTGGGCTATCGAAGGATAGCCTGCACCGCAATTAGGCCGTGTCTGAAAACTCGTTGAGGGCATCTTTCATCGCCTTTTCGTCCCTTGCTGCGTTACTTTCGCTTGACGTACCCCCGGTGAACTCACGCA
>JAQSYT010000272.1 GCA_029256065.1 Paenibacillaceae bacterium | reverse complement strand
GTCAGAATCATATAAAGCCGACGGTAGGTGCTTAAACTAATGCCTAGCGTAACGGCTGCTTCATCACCCAGAAGCATGGTGTTCAGCACCCGGCTTTGAAGCATAAAGAAGAGGCTGGCACAAATTGTGACAGCAGCAACAAGCGGGAGCTTGCTCCAGCCGGATGCGGCCAGGCTGCCCATGGTCCAGAAGGTAACCGTCTTGATTCCTTCGGCATTGTTGGCCAGGTAGACGATGAAGTTGGCGAAGGCGGTACAGAGGGCGTTGATGACCATGCCGGCCAGCACCAGCTTGACGGAGGTCATTTTGCCGCCGGCACTGGCCAGCATCATCACGACGAGGGAGGCGCCCACTGCGCCGGCAAAGGCCCAGAAGGCAATACCCGTTTGGGCCAGAATGCCCAAGCTGCCGAAGCCGACCAGGATGGCAAAGGTAGCCCCCAAGGAGGCGCCGGAGGATATGCCCAGGATATACGGATCGGCCAGGGGATTCTGGACGGAGGCCTGCATGATGGTGCCGCACAAAGTGAGCCCCATGCCGAGCAGCATGGCCATTAACACTCGGGGAAGACGGATCTTCCAAATAATATCCACGAAGGAGCCCGTGCTTAATTCCTGCACATCCCCGATTTGGACCCCCGTCATCTGATAAAGCAGAATCCGGTAGGAGTGGGAGAAGGGGATTTCCACCTGGCCGAAGGAAACTGCAGCTCCGATAGACAGCACAAGAACAGCAAGCAAGATCCCTATAATCATCCAAAAGCCCTTGCGGGTATACATAAAAGCCGTCTTCATCTCCACAGGTTGATGGGAAGTGGGGGAAACAGAAGAATCCATAGAGTTATAATCTCCTTAAAAGTTCCAAGATCACTTTTCACTATATTAGCAATGATAATCATTGTCAATAACGAAAAAATAGTCTTGTTTTTAATAAGAAACTCTTGAAAACAACGAGAAATTTCTAGTGAATTTGTAATTGACTAATCCATATGCTTACAGTATCATTCAGTGAGAATGATTATCGTTATCTTAAGTGAAAAGGGGACTGAATGATGAATAAGATGATAAGAAGGTTTCTCCCGTTACTGCTGGCGGTGCCGCTGGCCCTTGCAGCGGGCTGTTCGGCCAAAACCGATGAAAGCCAGACTAGCGGGACGCCTGCCCCTTCGGCATCTACTGCCGCAGCAGCAGGAGCTTCCACAACCTATCCTTTGACCATTGAGAATTACACCAACAACGGGGAAGGCACCCCGTGGCAGCCCAAGAGCCAAACCTTCAGCAAAGCGCCCTCCCGTGTAGTCGCCAACACCCAGGGAGCAGCTGAACTGATGGTGAAGCTTGGACTGACGGATAAAGTGGTGGGCGTTGCCGCCCTTTATGGCGAGGTCGATCCGGCTGTGGCTGCGGAGTTTAAGAAAATTCCTGTTATCTCCCCCAAATATGCCAGCAAGGAATTGGTTGTAGGCGCCAGCCCTGACCTGGTGATGGGCCGGGCCGATTTATTTGCAGATGCGGATTGGGGTGCGGGTACAGTATCGGGTCTGAATGAGCTTGGCATCAAAACCTTCCTTCAGAGCACAAGTGTAAAAGGGGCCACTCTGGACAGCCTCTATAAAGATATTGATCAACTGGGCAGAATTTTCAATGTGCAGAATAAGGCCGCTGAATATATTGCGGAATTGAAGAAACGGGCGGACACACTAAAAACCAAGTCTGCCGGAGTCCAAAAGAAATTCGCCTATGTTTCCGACGGCGGCAGCGGCGATATTGCCATTTATAGCGGCAACATAGACACCTTCGCAGGGGATGTGCTCCGACTGGTGGGTCTGACCAACAGCTATGCCGATGTGACAGGCACCATCAGCAAGGAGCAATTAATCGCTACCAATCCGGATGTGCTGCTCATCTCCAAGTACACAGGAGGCATCGATCCCGAGGTCTCCATTAAAGCCTTCTATGCCGATTCGACCCTGCAGAACATCAATGCCATTAAGAATAAGGCCATCTATGTGATTGATTTCAACCAGTTCTGGGGCTACAGCTACTCCATTCTGGACGGCGCGGAAAAATTGGCTGCCGACATGGCCGCCGCAAAATAATCAGATGCCCTATCGTTTTCTAAATGACCTCAACATCCACCGTACAGTGGGTATTGGGGTCATTTTTTTGCATGGTGACTTTAAGCTTTCTTTAAGGTTGGGGTGGTATATTGGAGTTCATCTCAATCGGATTAATGAGGAAAGGAGCGCGGATGAAAACGAAACGGTTTTTTATTTGCTGTTTGGTCTTTATTGTCGTTCTGGCTGCGGGCCGGTTTCTTCTGCTCCGGGAGAGCCAACTGCTTCATTTTAATGTGAATCTGCTGCTGGCAATAGGCTCGGATATGCTATTCGGATTCTTTATTATTTCATTGGTTTATGTGGCGAAAAAAATGAACCGGGTCCTACCCTATATTCTTACGGTGCCCTTGCTGCTGCTGTTTCTGGCTAATATGGAGTACATCTACGCCATGGGCGACGTGATTAATTTACGGGACCTGTTCCAAGCCGCGGATGCCCAGTTCATGCAGGGCACATTTTCCCGCTTAAGCTTTCCGGTGTACAGCGTGCTGCTTTTGGCAAGTCTGGTGTTCCTGATTATATCGGTGGACCGGCGGAAAATCGCGTTTCGTTCATACCGGGTTTCACTCAGACAGCTTGTATTGTACGGGATTGTATTGCTGACGGTGGAGACGGGCTTCATTTTTCTGATGGGGAATAATTGGGAGAAGGTCAGTTTTACCCAAGCCTCCCTCCATAACGGCATGGTGGATTTGTTTTATCAGAAGGAGGTTGTATTCTCCGAATTCCCCAGTGACATCGACAGTCAAATCTATGGGGTATCCCAGATTAAGGACGGGGCACTGCTGCTGCCTCCGGAAGCTGCGGAACCGAAGAATATTTTGATTGTAGCCATGGAGGGTATACCGGGAGCGTACCTGGAAGCAAACCAGCAATTTTTTGGGACGGACAATAAAATCCGGCTGGAAAGCCTCGAACGGATCAAGGAAAATACATTGGTGGTCCCCAATTTCCTGACCCACAACAATCAGACAATCAGGGGGCTGTATTCTCTCCTGAGCGGTGGGTACCCTAAGCTGGATGCGTCCACGCCTGATGCTTACGAATACATTCAGAATCCCCAGAGTGTGAGCATGCTTCCCCAGGAATTGAAAGCAAGAGGGTATCAAACGGCCTTTATTCAAGCGGCGCCGCTGGATTATATGTCCAAGGACCAGTTTATGAGTACCGCCGGCTTTGATACCATCATCGGATCGGAGGGCTTTCATTCCTCGATCTCCTTCGGCTGGGGCATTGATGATGGAGCCTTCTTTGATCAAATTCCCGCATATCTGGAGAAGCTTGAACAGGGGGAAGGCCCATGGTTTGCCACCCTGCTTACCGTGGGAACCCATCATCCCTATGCCATTCCGCCGGAGCTGGAGGCGAAGTATCCGGACCGGAAGGAAGCCGCGGTGCGCTATCTGGACGAATCACTGTCACGGTTTATCGATTACCTGCAAACCTCCGGGATCGCTGAGGACACGATGGTCATCTTCACCTCGGATGAATCCCATGGGGTAACCGGGCAGCCATACGGGTCAAATTGGGGCTTATGCCTGGTTTATTCCCCCTCCATCAACGGCGAGATTGTGAATGCTGGGGCTTACGGATTGAAGGATCTCAAGGGCTCCATTCTGGATTTTGTGGATAAGGAGACAGATTCCGAGGATATTGGCAGAAGCATCTTCCGGACTTACCTGAGGGAGGAGCCGGTCCTGTTCGCCAGCCATTACAGCGGGGATGTGTTTTATATGGCGGCCAAGGGTGAGGTTTTCCAGCTGGATAACCGCAATCGGCTGTATACCATCCATTCCGCTAACAACCAGCTGTTTTCCAAGGACTATACCCGCACCCGTCTAACGGACAGCAACATGAAGCTAAGTCTGACGATGTATAAACAATATCTGAACCAATCCATCATTGACCCTTTTCAAGAGCTGACCATTATCAGCGACAAGCTGTTTGAGGCAGGGTGGGGGGACTATTTTTCCATAACCGGCGGGCAGTATCTGACACTTCCGGCACGCTCATATGTGACCATTACGATGGATTATGAATGGTTGGAGCCGACGGAAGGGGATGAAATTACCTTCTATCTGGACGCAGAACAGAATCCCGAACGGTTGGGCAAAAAAACACTGGACTCCACCTCGGCAGGCCAGGGGAAGCTGGTCTATACATTTTACAATGAAGAGGAGTGGGCCTCCTATAATTTCACCCTAAGAGCCAGCGCGTTTGCCGATACAGGCAAATTGAAGGTAAACCGCTTGTCCATTAACTTTCCCATGGAAAAACCGGAACAGCCTGCGGGCGCTTCAACATTCGAGCCTTATGGGCAAAATGCAGGTTAGAAAAAGAGAATATTGAGGTCTTGAAGCCGTGTCTATCGCACGGCTTTTTTTGTTGAGGAGAGCTAAACATGACATGCTAATGTCTAGTTACGTGGGATATAATGCAAGTGAGGTGATGGAATGCAGCTAAACCGGCTTTTTCAAATTGTGTATATTCTTCTGGATAAAAAATTAACGACAGCCAAGGAGCTGGCAGACCGTTTCGAGGTTTCGGTGCGGACCATATACCGGGATATCGACATCCTATCCTCCGCAGGAGTGCCGATTTATACCAGTCAAGGAAAAGGCGGCGGCATTTCATTAATGGACCATTTTGTCCTGAATAAATCCATCCTGTCGGAAGCGGAGCAAAGTGAGATATTGTTCGCCTTGCAAAGCTTGTCTGCTGTTCAAAACCCGGAAACGGACAAGGTGCTTTCGAAGCTGAGCAGCCTGTTCCAAAAAACTGCGGGCCAATGGATTGAAGTAGATTTCTCTCCATGGGGAAGCAAAAAACAGAAAACGGAGGAGTTTATCCTTCTCAAGGATGCTATCCTCAGCAATCAGATCATCGAATTTCAATATTGCAATGCCTCCGGAGAAACCAGCAGCAGGAGAGTTGAGCCGGTGAAGCTTATCTATAAGGTGAACGCCTGGTATTTGCAGGGGATTTGCCTGGACAAGCAGGAATACCGCACCTTCAAAATATCCCGTACCTCAGATCTCCGGGCAACCCAAGACCATTTTGTTGTCAGGGCAATGGAAAATCAGGGTGAGGAAAACGAAAAAGCTTCCTCTCAACAGTGGATCAAGGTGGAACTGAAGATCTCCCCGCAGGGGGCGTACCGGGTGTATGACGAATTTCATGAAAGGGATATCGTGAAGCAGGAGGATGGATCCTTTACGATTGCTGCCTCGCTGCCTGAAGGGGAGTGGCTGCTTCACCATCTGCTATCATTCGGAGCAGACCTTGAAGTACTGGCACCTCAAAGTCTGCGCTGTGGGATGGAAGAAAAGTTGGCAAAAATGATGGGACATTATAAAGAAAAGGGCGGATAACCTGACCCTATGCTGTCAGGTTATCACCGGTATAATGGGGAGCGTGGTGAAGGTAAGCCAAAACTTATGAAGAATGGGTGGCATGAAGATGATTATGGAAAAGGAATTGGCCGGCAAACATGTGCTTGTTACAGGCGGCACCAAGGGAGGAATCGGCGAAGCCATTGTGAACCGGCTGACGTATGCAGGAGCGGCAGTTATCACGACGGCCCGTACCAGACCGGAAGAGCTGAATGCTCCGGATTTGTTCATTCCGGCGGACATCAGCACACCTGACGGAACTACCGGATTGGTTAATGAAATCCTGGAGCGGTTCGGCGGGGTTGACATTCTGGTAAACAATGTAGGCGGCTCCTCTGCTCCAACGGGTGGTGTCCTCGCCCAAAACGATGCGGATTGGCAGATGACCTTCGAAACCAATCTATTCGCAGCCATCCGCTTGGACCGTGGCTTGCTGCCGCCTATGCTCAAGCAGGGATATGGCGTGATCGTGCATATCACCTCCATCCAGCGGCGCTTTCCCGGAGAAAACACCATGGCCTACTCCGCGGCGAAGGCGGCGCTGGCTAATTACAGCAAGGGCCTGGCAACCGAGCTGGCGCCTAAGGGAATACGGGTAAACACAGTGGCCCCCGGCTTCACTGAAACCAAGGCGGCCCAGCGGCTTATCCAGCGGATGGCGGATAATCGGGGGACAGATGACGAAGCTGCCCGGCAAAACCTGATGGACTCTCGAGGCGGCATTCCCATTGGCCGGACTGCACGTCCGGAGGAGGTGGCAGAGCTGGTGGCCTTCCTGGTATCCGACCGTGCCTCCTATATTGTCGGGGCCGAGCATACCATTGACGGCGGGATTATCCGGACGGTTTAGGAGAGTGACAGCTAATATGATTACCAACAACTTGTTGATCAAATTAAAGGAACGGAACCGGGCGGATGCCGAGCAAGCAAAAGCCCAATTATTAAGCATGCAGGGAAAAATCGGGGTGCTGGCAGGTATTCAAGTGGAGCTGGATATCCGCCATAGTGCTTCGTCCTATGATCTGCTATTGATCACACGCTTTGCAGCAATGGAGGATATGGAGGCTTATCTCGCCCATCCGATCCATGTTGAGGTGTCCAAATATATAGCCGAAGTAATGGAGGCAAGCGCTTCAGTCTGTTATGGCACTTCTTGAATTCCTATGATAGGATAAAATTGGCTAAATCTTGAGGAAAGGAGCTGGTGCAAATGGTTTTTATCATAGATGAGGTGAGTCTGTCTTAAGGATTTTCTAACGAATTAGCCTTCTGTTAGAGGCTGACCCACCCCTTGGTTGAGGTGGATGTAATGTTGAAAATACCGGATCGTCTTGAAACCAGCCGGATGAAGCTGCGTTTCTTGGAAACAGAGAATCTGTTAGATGTATACAGACAATTTTCCGATCCCGATATGTGTACTTATTTCAGTGAGCCGCCCTGCAGCCTGCAGGAAGCGGAGGAGATTATTGAGCATTACCAGGAGCCGGACGGAAAAAGCTACTTGCGCTATGGGATGTTCGATAAAGAAAGCGGAGTCTTCCTCGGCACCTGCGGATATCACTATTGGGACCACGAGCGGAAGCAAGTCGAGATTGGATACGACGTGTGGAAAGAGTTCTGGAGGCAGGGGTATGTTTCGGAGGTTTTGCCGGAGCTGATTCAGATTTGTTTTGACCATCTCGGTGTAGATTGTATTTACATTCTCACCCATCCTCAGAATCAGGCATCCATTGCCAGTGTGCGTAAATTCGGTTTT
>JAQSYT010000271.1 GCA_029256065.1 Paenibacillaceae bacterium | reverse complement strand
GGTGTGGAAGAGCTGTATGACCAGCTGCTTGATCCTGCTGAATTGGATAATTTGGCGAAAAGCGGGGAGCCCGGCATCCGCAGCATCATAGAGACGATGCGGACAGAGCTGATTCATTGGTGCAGGGAGAACGGGGACTATGCCATGCTGGAGAATGGGATGCTGAAGAAGACAGCGTGCAGTCCGGCCAAGAACTGGCCGAAGCCGGCCAATCCCTTCGGGCGCAGACTTTATTAGCATTCATGCGGAGATAAAGGGAGGGGTATGGTATGGAGCTGCCTAAGGGCTGGTCGGTCCGGATGGCCGAAAACCAGCTTAAGCGTATGCCGCGGGTGAAGGACAAGTGGCACTATGTGGATGGGGTTGTCTATAAGGGGATGGAGCAGATCTACTGCAATACGGGGGAGGACAGATACCTCCGGTATGTCCAGGACAATCTGGACATGTTCGTCCAGGAAGACGGGTCCATCCGCGGTTATGATCCGCAGGAGCATAATATTGATCATATCAATAACGGCAAGGCCATTCTGTTCCTATACCGCCAAACCGGCGCCGGGAAATACAGAGAAGCGGCATATCTATTGCGGGAGCAGCTCCGGACACATCCGCGGACCGGGGAAGGCGGGTTTTGGCACAAAGCGGTTTATCCGCATCAAATGTGGCTGGACGGCCTCTATATGGGAGCCCCCTTCTATGCCGAATTCGCCCGGTTGTTCGATGAGCCGGAGGCCCTGGACGATTTGGCCAATCAACTATTGCTGGCCGGCCGGCACTTGAAGGACGGGAAAACAGGGTTGTATTACCATGCATGGGATGAGCGCAAGGAGCAGGCTTGGGCAGATAAGGAAACCGGCTTGTCCGCGCATTTTTGGGGAAGAGCAGTAGGCTGGTATGCCATGGCCATTGTGGATGTGCTGGACTATCTGCCGGCAGGCCACAAGGACCGGCAGGCCATTGTCTCCATTTTTACCGGCTTGGCGGAGGCGTTAGTGAAGGTCCAGGACCTGGAGAGCGGCGTATGGTGGCAGGTATTGGACCAGGGGGCGCGGGAGGGGAATTATTTGGAGGCATCGGCTTCCTGCATGATCGTGTACGCTATGCTCAAGGCGATCCGGCTGGGTGTTCTGCCCGAAGCCTACCGGACGTCTGCTGAAAAGGGCTACGTCGGTATTTTGAACAAGTTCGTCATTACCCGCAAGGACGGTACGCTGCAGTTGATCCGCAACTGCGCAGTAGCCGGGCTGGGAGGGTACAATCCCGGACAGCCCAGCCGGGACGGATCGTTTGAGTACTATATCAGCGAACCGATTGTCACGGATGACCACAAGGGTATAGGCGCGTTCCTGCTGGCTGCGGCGGAGTACGACCGGTTTTAAAGCGGGACCAGGTCAAAATATTACACGCGCAACGGGTACAAATAGTAAGCTGATTTTTGCCGGGGAGCCTCCTATAATACAGCTATAGGTCATATACCCTGCGAGAGGAGTTATCCTCATGATGATTCAGAATCCTGTTCTAAAAGGCTTTAATCCCGACCCCTCCTTCCTTCGGGTGGGGGAGGATTATTACATTGCCACCTCCACCTTCGAATGGTTCCCGGGGGTGCAAATCCACCACTCCAGAGATTTGGTGCATTGGCGCCTGCTGACCCATCCTCTGACACGGCCGAGCCAGCTTGATCTCATCGGCTGTCCCAATTCCGGCGGGGTCTGGGCACCCTGCCTGAGCCATGACGGGGAGCAGTTCTATCTGATTTATTCCAATGTGAAAAGCTTAACCGGAGCATACAAGGATACGCCCAATTACCTGATTACCGCCAAGGAGATCACCGGGCCCTGGTCGGAGCCGGTTTATCTGAACAGCAGCGGCTTCGATCCTTCCTTGTTCCATGATGAGGACGGGCGGAAATGGCTGGCCAATATGGCCTGGGATCACCGCAAGGGCAGAAACCGCTTCTATGGCATTGTGCTTCAGGAATACAGCACCGAAAAGCAATGCCTTATCGGGCCTGTCACCACGATTTTCAAGGGAACCTCCTTGGGCTGCACGGAAGGTCCCCACTTCTACAGGAGAAACGGGTATTATTATCTCATGGTTGCCGAAGGCGGGACCGGGTATAGCCATGCCGTCACGGTTGCCCGGTCAAGAGAGCTTACCGGTCCTTATGAAACCGATCCCCAGACGCCTATTCTGACCTCAAAAGACAAGCCCCATCTGCCTCTGCAAAAGGCCGGTCATGGCAGCCTTGTGGAAACGCAGACGGGCGAATGGTATCTGGCCCATCTCTGCGCCCGCCCGGTGAACGAAGCGGGGGAATGCAATCTGGGGCGCGAGACTGCTCTGCAGCGCTGTGAATGGACGGAGGACGGCTGGATCAGGGTTGTGGGCCAGAGCATGAGCCCCCAATTAGAAGTGGCGCCTCCTAACCTGCCCCCGCATCCATTTCCGGCAGAACCGGTGAAGGACGATTTCAATGAAAACCGGCTATCTGGCCACTACAGCACCCTCCGGGACCCGGCCCATGAAAGCTGGGTGACAGTGGAAGAGCGTCCGGGCTGGCTCCGTCTCCGTGGAAGAGAGTCGCCCAATTCCCTTCACCGCCAAAGCCTGGTGGCCCGGAGGCTGCAGGCCTTCCACTGCACCTTCGAAACCTGTATGGAATTCGAGCCGGAGAGCTACCGGCAGATGGCGGGGCTGATGGCTTACTACAATACGGATAACCATTATTATCTGCATGTGACCATGCACGAGGAGTTTGGCCCAATTCTCCAGCTCATCAGCTCCATGCACGGACGGTACCGGGAGCTGCTGGAGCAGCCGATCCTGCTGAATGAAACCAAACGGATCTATCTGAAGGCCGTCTTCAACGGGCCGGAGCTGCAGTTCCATTATTCCTTCAATGGGGAGGACTGGCAGCACGCGGGGCCTGTACTGGATGCAGCCAAGCTGTCCGACGAGTATGCCACCGTATCCGTGGACGGTGTTTTCACCTCCTGGGGATTTACCGGCACCTTTGTGGGGCTGTGCGCCCAGGATCTTTCCGGTCAAAGAAAACATGCCGATTTTGATTATTTTTCCGTTCAGGAAAACGAATAGGATGTTCATGCAATCCCCGCCCCAACCAGGCGGGGATTTTCCCTTTCCGCCCGTATAAAGCGGGCCCAGGTCAAAATATTACACGGTAAACGGGTACAAATAGTAAGCCGATTTTCCCCGGAGAGCCTCCTATAATACAGCTATAGACGGTACATCATGCAGGAGGTTGAAGAGAATGTCCTGGAATCAGAACAAAAAGGAAGCGGTGGTCGGCTGGCTGTTTCTTGCGCCGGAGGCAATCGGAATTGTGTCGCTGGCCATCTTCCCATTGGTCTTTTCACTGGTATTGAGCTTTACCGATTGGAATCTGGCAGGGGGCTTCGAGGCGATGCATTGGGTGGGCTGGGATAATTTCACCCGGATGCTGGACGATTCCAAGTTTATCAAGGCGCTGCAGAATAATCTGTTATTCACGGCGGTCACCGTTCCCTGCGGATTAATCACGGCCATGATTATGGCGGTTGTGGTGCATACGAAGCTGTATGCCAAGGATTTATTCAAGATTTTGTTCTTCATCCCGTATATCTGCTCCACAGTGGCCATTGCTGCTGTGTGGGCTGCTCTGTATCAGCCGTCCAACGGCCCCATCAACCAGCTTCTCCGGCAAATCGGGTTCGAGCACCCTCCACTCTGGCTGGCGGATACCAAATACGCCATTGTCGCCATTATGATTATTTCCATCTGGCAGGGTCTGGGGTATCAGATGATTATTTTCCTGGCGGGACTAACCCAAATCCCGGAGGATATGTACGAATCGGCGGATATTGACGGCGCAACCGGCATCGAGAAATTCTGGCATATTACCGTTCCGCTGCTGGCCCCCACCACCTTATTTTTGACCATCACCACCATTATCGGGTCCTTTAAGGTGTTCGATATTATTAAATTCCTGACGGACGGCGGTCCCAACGACGCTTCAACGGTGCTGGTGTACCGCATCTATGAGGAGGGGTTTATCAACTTTAACATGGGTTATGCCTCCGCTCTTTCCTGGGTCCTGTTTATCCTGGTCATTGCGGTATCGTCTGTCACCTGGATCGTCCAAAGCAAGGAAAAAACGGCATAAGGGGAATAGAGATGAAGCGTATGAAGAAAGAATACAGCAGACTGATTCTGACCGCGTTGTTCGGAGTTTTCTCCATTTTATTCGTCATCCCCCTGGTGTGGATGATCTCGGCATCCGCCAAGGTGGAACGCGATGTAATGGCTTACCCCATCCAATGGATTCCGCCGGAGTGGAATTGGGTGGACAATTTTCATAAGGTATGGCTGGAGAATGTGCCGTTTCCCTTGTACTATATGAATTCGCTGAAGCTGGCACTGGCCACCACAGCGGCAACCCTACTCTTTTCCTCCATGGCGGCGTTCTCCCTCTCCAAGCTCAAGGCTCCCGGGAAAGGAATCATGTTCGGCATTATGATGTCGTTTATGATCATTCCGGAGCAGGCCACCCTGGTGCCCCGGTTCATTATGATCAAGTGGCTGGGATTGTACAATTCCCATGAGGGCCTTATATTGATGATGATGTTCTCCATGTACTTCACCTTCCTGATGCGGCAGTTCATGATGGGCATCCATAATGATTTCATTGAAGCGGCCAAAATTGACGGTGCCGGATATCTGAGAATCTATGCGGGCATTATGCTGCCCTTATGCAAGCCCATTCTTGCCACAGCCGGTATTATCAAATTCATCTGGAACTGGAATGATTACCAGAACCCCCTGATCTTCCTGTTTAATAAAAAGCTGTTTCCGCTGCCGCTGGGCATCCAGTCCTTCCGGCAGGAGTTTTCCGACAACGTATCCCTGATGATGATGGCGGCCGTTTCGGCGATTGTTCCGCTTATGATCGTATTCGTTATTCTGCAGAAGCAGGTCATCAACGGCATTACGGTCGGCGGGGTAAAGGGATGACACGGTGAATGTCAAAAAATTGCACGGCAAACTGCCAAGAATAGTGCACGGTATGAAACCGTTCTCCCGCTTATGCTTGGGATGCAGCAAAAATAAAAGTAAGGGGATGCCACATGAAAAAATATCCGATTCTGCTTATGCTCTGTATGCTTCTTCTGGTTTCAGCCTGCGGTAAAAACAGTGATTCCGGAAGCACCGCTGCTCCCTCCGCCTCGGCCGGTGCCGGAGCAGCCCAACAGCAGATTACTCTGAAGGTGTACACCAACGCCAAGGGCAACCCGGATGAGCAGATGATCAAGATCATTGATGCGTTTAATAAGCAGGGCGGCAGCATTAAGGTGGAGCATATTGCGTTAGTGCAGAATAACGATGCCCGTGAAATGCTTCAGAAGCTGGATGTATTGTCCGCCTCGGGTGAGCAGGTGGATGTGGTGCTCTTGACCAATGAAGGCTTTGTCCAGGAGCGTGCGGGCAACGGTATGCTCTATCCGCTGGATGAATTCTACAAGGCGAAGAACATTAACCCGAAGGAAGAATACTTCCGAAACCCCATGTACAATGGCCAGTATTACGGCGCCATGACAGACGCCGGCTTCTGGTTCGTAGCGCTGAACGAGAACCATCTGAAGGCAGCGGGCTTGCAGGTGCCGGGCTTTGACTGGACGTGGGATGACTTCAAAGCCTATGCCAAGAAGCTGAAGGACACAGGCGGCAAGGACCGGTTCGGGGCGTACTTCCATACCTTCGGTGAATATGCCAACATTATCGCGTATACCGACTTTCAAAACCCGCAGCTGAAGGAGGACGGCAAGCTGCAATTCGACCATCCCACCTTCGAATATTGGTTCAACATGCGGCGGGCCATGGAGAAGGAGGATAAATCGGTAAAGCCCCATGCGGATGTCCTGGCGTCCAAGCAAAACTGGCCCACAGACTTCATGAAGGGCACCACCAGCATGATGCCGATTGCGACCTACGCACTGGATGAAGCCTTCACCAACAAAAACACGTATCCCCGTGATTTCAAAATTACCTTTGCTCCGCTGCCCCGCTCCTCCAAGGATACGGCGCCCGGTCTAACCAATATTGGCGGAAGCTTCCTGACCATTGCGAAGAACTCCAAGCATAAAGAAGCCGCCTTCGAATTTATCCATTTCGCCACCATGAAGGGGGCGGAGTTCGGCGGACGGATTCCAGGCTGGAAGAAGGCGGACGGCAAGTCCATTCTGACCAAGTTCCTAGGGGACAAAACCGATCTGATCGACATCAACGCATTGTCTACCGTACTGTTCGACTCCCGTGTAAGAACGCCTGAGCCTTCTGCCGTCAGCGTTCCCTACCAGCAGCAGCTGAAGAAGGTGGCCGAAGCCGGGATCAACAAATTCCTGCTGGATGACGTTCCCTTTGAGGAAGCCAAAAAGTACATGATGACCGAAGGCCAAAAAATCATCGACAGCAATAAAAAATAAGAGAAATAAAGCCAGGGGACCGCGGATTGGCAAGCGGCTCCCCTTGTTCCTGTCCGGCAGTTCACGGTAAAATCGGTAGCAGGTACGGGGAAGGGAGGAAGCAACCTTGAATTGGCTGATGCGGATTTCCTTTTACCGCAGATTGCAGGCGGCCCTGCTGCTTTTTTTGATTTTACCGCTTCTGATGATATCCTGGATTTCGTATGGAATGAACAAGGAAGCGAATGAAGAGAATGTCCGGACCAATATGAAGGGAATTATCGGAATCCTTGCCAATGATCTATCGAAAACCGCCAACGACGTTACATTTACAGTCAATCAATTTTCCAATGGCACACAAAGCAGGCTGTTCTCCAGCTTACGATATTTGCGGGATATGAATTCCTTCTCGGCCTTCCAAGAGTACCAGGCTTTTCTCAGTGTGAATGAGGAGGCCAAATTACTGATCGGGAAGCTCTCCTTGGCTCAAGTCAGTATGATCTATGTCAATCGGGCGGGATTTCCGCTGGTTGGTTTGCACAATATGGAGGAACACGAAGCACTAATCAAGCGCGAACCACACTTCCGCCCCATGCCCTATGCCCAGGCTGTAATGGGAGTGGTGGAATGGTTCAGGGTGGAGTCCCGGGTGGTAGAGTCCGGCTCCCCTCCGGGCCAATATGATCTGTACATCAAGAAATCCATCTATGATCCCATCCATGACGAGGTGATCGGTACCTTATTTCTCCGGCTTCCCCATGCCTACTTCCATCAATTGCTGGGCAATGCGGGAGCGGGTGTATTCTCCATATACGAGAAGGATAAATCCCTGCTG
>JAQSYT010000270.1 GCA_029256065.1 Paenibacillaceae bacterium | reverse complement strand
TTTGCAGTATAAAGTCTGGTGATTGCCGGAGCGATCCCCGGCGGATTGGTGACAGCGGCGTAGAGTGTGCGTTTTGGAGGAGGAGGTCTGCTGCTTACGGAACTCAACGACCCTTATTGCGGCAAAAGTGGAGATTTGGATTTTTAACGGAACTAGGAAGCTCTTACGAAGTGTTATGCGGCGAAAATGGGGGGAGAATGGGACTGCGGCGGGAAATAAGCGCTTCTCAGTTCCGCAAAAACGGGAATAAGTGGCAAAAGCGGCTTTAGGAGTCGCTCAGTTCCCTTAGGGGCACGACCTCGCTCCAACTCTACTTCTCCATTCCAAATCAACGTTACTCCAAGCTCGCCCCCGCCCCCGCTCAGCCCAACGCTAGTCCAAATTTGCTCCGTCCGCGCCCCAGCTCAATGCTACTCTAAGCTTACCCTGGCCCCTACTCCAACTCAACTCCGACGCGGACAATTGCTTGAAGGCGGCGGTCCGACACACGCGCCAACAAACACCCGATAGACGTCTATCCTCTGTCTTCGTTCACACCTTATCCACAGAAACAAAAGGAAACGGATGCTATAATAAAAATAAACAAAGGCAAGGGGGTATGAAAGGGTTTTCATATCACATGTTTACATTTGAAAAATATTTACTATCAGTTTAAAATTATTATTCAAAACGAAACAAAACCATGTTAGAATAATCTCGTAGAATCAATTTCCCATTGGGACAAAGATGAAGGAGGCATATGGCATGGTGGCGAATCGTTGGGTGATGGAACAAGCGGCAGGATTAAAGCCGGGGTTGGAAGAACTGGTATACCGCTCCAATCTGTTGGGCTCGGATCGGTCTGTAGCCAACTGGGGCGGCGGAAACACTTCTATGAAGACCGTTGTTGAGGATTTTCGCGGGCGTCCTGTCAATGTCATGTGGGTAAAAGGAAGCGGCTCCGACCTGGCAACCATGAAGGCGGGCCACTTTACAGGACTCCGGCTGGATGATATTGCCCCGCTTTTTGAGCGGGAGGATATGAGCGACGAAGATATGGTGGCGTATCTGGCCAACTGCATGATCGACTCCAAACATCCCAGAGCCTCCATCGAAACTTTGCTCCATGCATTTTTGCCTTTTCAGCATGTGGACCATACTCATCCCGATGCCATTATCGGCCTGTGCTGCGCCGATAACGGCAGGGAGCTTGCCAAGGAAATCTACGGCGACCGCTTCGTGTGGGTGCCGTATATCCGGCCGGGCTTCCGGCTCTCCCGGATGATTGCCCAAGGCGTGCGGGACAACCCCAATGCCGAGCTTGTGCTTATGGAAAAACACGGCCTGGTCACCTGGGGCGCTACCTCCGAGGAATCGTATTTGAAAACCCTGGCCATTATCGGTGAAGCCGAAGCCTTCATTGAAGCCCGGGTCAAGGAGGACGCCCTGTTCGGAGGTCTTAAGACAAAGGCGCTGCCTCCGGAGCGCCGCCGGGAGATCGCCGCTGCTGTGATGCCAACCATCCGCGGAGCGGTCAGCGACGGCAAACGGATGATCCTTACCTTCGACGAAGGGGAGGATGTGCTGCGGTTTGCCGGCAGCAGGGATGCGGCTAAGCTGTCCCAGGTTGGTGCGGCTTGTCCGGACCATCTGGTGCATACCAAAATGAAGCCGCTTCTGGTGGATTGGGATCCGGCCTCCGGCGATTTGGGTGCCCTGAAGGAAACCCTGAAGGCAGGCATCAGCCAATACAAGGAAGAATACAAGGCTTACTTCGAGCGCAATAAGAATGAGGGCGACAAGATGTTCGAGCCTGCTCCCCGGGTCATTCTGATTCCCGGTGTGGGCATGATCAATACCGGCAAGAGCCATGCCATGTCACTGGTCAGCGGTGCACTGTACCACCGGGCCATTGCTGTCATGCGGGGCGCCACCTCCCTGGGCGAGTTTGTTTCTCTCAGCGAAAACGAATCCTATAACGTGGAATATTGGCCCCTGGAGCTGTATAAGCTGACGCTGGCTCCGCCGGAGGCGGAATTCTCCCGCCAGGTGGTGCTGGTCACCGGCGGTGCCGGAGGCATCGGCAGCGCCACCTGTCGGCGGTTGGTCAAGGAAGGGGCCCATGTGGTCCTGGCCGATCTGAACCTGGAAGGGGCGGAGAAGGTGGCCGAGGAGCTGAATGCCCAATTCGGCCCGGGCCGCGCCTTCGCCGTGAAGCTGGACGTGACCAAGGAAGACCTGGTAACGGAAGCCTTCCGCGCTACTGCGCTTCAATATGGCGGCGTGGATGTGGCGGTGAACAACGCAGGTCTTGCTACGTCCAGCCCCTTCGACGAAACGACGCTGGATGAGTGGAACTTGAATATGAATGTTCTGTCCACCGGCTATTTCCTGGTGGCCAGGGAAGCCTTCAAGGTAATGAAGGAGCAGGGCACCGGCGGCAGCATGGTCTTCGTGGCATCGAAGAACTCCGTCTATGCCGGCAAAAACGCCTCTGCCTACAGCACGGCCAAGGCGGCGGAGGCTCATCTGGCCCGCTGTATCGCGGCTGAGGGCGGCGAATTCGGTATCCGGGTCAATACGGTTCTGCCGGATGCCATCCTTCAGGGCTCGGCCATTTGGAACTCCCGCTGGCGGGAGGAGCGGGCTGCCGCATATGGCATAGCCCCGGATCAATTAGAGAACTATTACAAAAAACGCACCACGCTCCTGGTCAATATTTACCCGGATGACATCGCAGAATCCATCGCCTTCCTGGCCTCCTCCAGGTCGGCCAAAACCACCGGCTGCATGATTACTGTAGACGGCGGTGTGCCTGCGGCGTTTACCCGGTAATAGGGCCAGCGGCGTCGGGCACAATAATCAGGCATGGGCTGTCCGGATTCCCCGCGCAAGAAGCGGGCGCTCCGGCAGCCCTTTGCCGCAAAAGGCGGTGCACGTTACGATGAAGAAGGAAGTTCATGTATTGGCATTTGATTTGGGTGCGAGCAGCGGCAGAGCCATGGTCGGCACCTTGGACAAAAGCGCTCCGGAAGCGCCGGTATTGCGGCTTACAGAGGTTCACCGTTTTCCCAATGAGCCTGTGCAGGCGGGGGCCCATCTGTATTGGGATATCCTCCGGCTCTTGCATGAGCTGAAGCAGGGCTTCCGCAAGGCATCCGAAGGCCGGGCTATTGAAAGCTTCGGCATCGATACCTGGGGAGTGGATTACGGGCTTCTTGGGGAAGACGGGGAGCTGTTGGGCAATCCGTACCATTACAGGGATGCAAGAACGGATCACACAGTGGAGAAAGTCCATGCTATAATAGGAAAAAATGAGTTGTTCCAAGCGACGGGCTTGCAGCCCCTGACCTTTAATACCCTGATGCAGCTGCACGCGGCGGTAGAGCAGAATTCCGTAGCTCTCCGTGAAGCGAAGGAGCTGCTGTTTATTCCTGATCTGCTTTTGTACCTCCTGACCGGGGTCAAGCAAAGTGAATATACCATTGCGTCCACCTCCCAGCTGCTCAAGGCAGGCACCCAGGAATGGGACAAGGAGCTCTTGGCCAAGCTGGGCATTCCCTCCGATATTCTTCCCCCTGTAGTCATGTCCGGGCAGACGGTGGGTGAGCTGACAGAGGCCATCCGCGAGGAACTGAAGCTTCCTCCCATCCGTGCCGTCGCTGTGCCGGAGCATGATACAGGCGCCGCTGTGGTCTCCGTTCCGGTGGATACGGATGAAGAGGTTGCCTATCTCATCAGCGGCACCTGGTCCCTGTTCGGCACCGAGCTGTCCCAGCCTCTCCTCGATCCCCGGGTATTGCCGTTAGGCTTCTCCAATGAGGGCGGCATGGGCGGCACCGCACGGACCCTGAAGAATATCATGGGCCTCTGGCTGATCCAAGAGTGCAAGCGTTCATGGGATCAGGCCGGGGAGAACCATTCCTTCGCTGATCTGGTGGTGCTTGCGGACAAGGCTCCTGCCTTCCGGTCCTTCATTAACCCGGACGATCTCTTGTTCCTGCCGCCGGGCGGCATGCCGGAGCGGATTCAGGAATATTGCCGGCGTACAGGCCAGCCTATGCCGGAGAGCGTGGGCGAGATCACCCGGACCATCTACGAGAGCCTGGCGCTGCAATACCGTCTGGTGCTGGAGCGTCTGGAGCATCTTGGGGGCATCCGCTATCCCCGTCTGCATATGATGGGCGGCGGCATCCAGAACAAGCTTCTGTGCCAGATGACCGCATCGGCTATCGGCAGAGAGGTATGGGCCGGTCCGGTAGAGGCCAGCTCCCTGGGCAATGTGGCGGCACAGCTCATCGCTTTGGGTGAGGTGAAGGATATCCGCGAGGCGCGGAGCCTGATCAAACGCTCCTATCCGGTGGATACCTACCAGCCGGAGGAGCAGGAGGCTTGGGAGGCGGCGTACAAGAGATTTCTTGACGCAACGGGGCAAACTCTGATTCCAGAAGAATAAAGGAGACAAAGACATATGCTGGTGGCGGAGCGGCTTCAAAAAATCGTACAGCTCGTAAATGAACGCGGCAGCATACGGGTGACCGAGCTCAGCGATTTGTGCGGGGTTACGGAGGAAACCATCCGCAAGGATTTGGATAAGCTGGAGGCGGAGGGCAAGCTGATGCGCAGCCACGGCGGCGCGGTGAGCGTGCAGGATACCCAGCAGGAATCCCCGTACTTCGTGCGGGAAACCACCAATGTGGAGGAGAAGAAGCAGATCGCCCTGGCGGCGGTGGGCCTGGTTGAGCCGGGGGACCGGATCATTCTGGACGCCAGCACCAGTGCCTGGTGGATCGCCCGTTATCTGCCCGACCAGCCTCTGACGGTGCTCACCAATTCCATGAAGGTGGCCCTGGAGCTGGCAGCCAAGGAGAAAATTCAGGTGGTGTCCACCGGCGGCATACTGGTTTCCAACTCCCTATCCTTTGTGGGACCGCTGACAGAGCGTTCCCTGGACACCTACCATGTGGACAAAATGTTCCTGTCCTGCAAGGGACTTCATCTGACCAAGGGCATTACGGAGCCTAATGAGATGCAGGGTTTGGTGAAGCGGAAGATGATCCGGCAGGCGGAGAAGGTGTATCTCTTGGCGGATTACAGCAAGTTCGGCGTCCGGTCCTTCACCCACGTGGCCGACTGGAGCGAGATTCACCATCTGGTCACCGATGCCAAAAGCGATCCGGCCATCATCCGCCAGATTCGGGAGCAGGGAATCGAGGTAACGCAGCTGGAGGGGTAAATTTTTCGGACGGGCCCTCCGTTCAAGACTCAACGAACGGTAGACAGTGAAAAGATTGCAAGAAGACAGCGAGAAGACAGCGAGAAGACAGCGAGAAGACAGCGATAGCCGCTGTCTTTTTTTTGCATTCTTTCGCCTCTCCGCAGATGTTGCCAGGAAGCATACGCTTTCCTCCGCAGTCTCTAGGGTGGTTGGAGCTGGGGGCCGGCTGTAACGGAACTGAGAAACGCTTAAAGCCGGATATCGGCTGAACCTCATACGTAACGGAAATGAGCGACCGTTAAAGCGGAAAAAGGAGCTCTTTGAAGCCAATTTGCCGCTGTAAGGGTCTCCCAGTTCCGTTAGAATGCCAACCGATTTTCCCCCTCTAAGAGTCTTCCAGTTCCGTTAGCGCGGGAGCACGGGGGTGGGAGGCATATACGGCTGCTTCTAATCCCCAAGCCCTATCCGCGTCAAAAGGGAAGTGACAAAATGTCTGATTTTTTTACAAAAAACTTACCTGATAATAACAAAATGATGAAAATCATGTGCTACTCTTAAACCGATTTCCATAACTTGCGTTTCGGAAGGGGCCGGTTGGGATGGAAGAAGTCGGGAGCAAATACAATGTGACGCGGGTAAATCGGTTTAATGTGCTTTTGACATGGGTGCTTTCCACATTTTTGTCCGTCCAGGCTTTAATGACATCGGGGGAATATGGACTCAAGGTGCTGCTTTGCACCTACGGAGCCTCGCTTGCCGCTACCGCCGCTTTCCTGCTGAACAAAAAATGGGCCAGGCTGGAGGGGGCTGCCGCTGTAGTCATTCCATTCACCATCGCCGCGGCCTCCAGTTATCTGTCGGTGATGGAGAGGGGCGCTCCTTCGGCAAGGGTCTTTATTGTATATGCAGCCACCTTCGCCATGACCGCCATGTACTTCCGCCCCAGAGCAGTGCTGGTTTACGGAGGATTGCTGAATCTGCTGGCCGCAGGCTTGTACATGGCGGATCCGGTGGGGCTGATGGGGCCGGGATATGCGGCGGATGATTTCCGCACCCGGCTTCTGTGCCTGGATTTGTCTCTGGTGATCTTCTACTTTTTGGCCAAGTGGGGGAAGGATTATGTGCGCTCCGCCCTGCATAAGGAGCAGATTGCAGACAAGCTCATCGGGGAATTGACGGAGACGGCGCGGTCCGTGGAGGAGCATGCGTCTGTGCTGAAGGAGAGTGTGGGGCGCTCCTATCTGTTCCTGGAAACGATTAAGGAATCCAGCCACCAAAGCACCCTTGCTGTTGACCGGATGGCCCAGGGGATCAATGAGCAGGCGGAAAGTACTGCACGGATGGTGCGACTTACAGAGGAGGTAGCCGCCTCTGTGGACTTGAACCGGCAGATTACCAAAGCTACCACCGCCATTTCCGGCAGTATCCGGGAATCGGTTCTCCGCAATCAGCTTGGCATCCAGGAGATGTCCGGCCAAATGAATACCATTCATCTGGCAGTCCGCACGGCGGAAAGCAATATGGACGAGTTGAACGACAGCATGTCCAGTATCCATTCCGCCTTGGCCGGTATTGCCGCTGTTGCGGCGCAAACCAAAATTTTGGCACTGAATGCCAATATTGAAGCAACCAGGGCAGGGGAAGCGGGTAGAGGCTTTGCTGTTGTGGCTCTGGAAATCCGCAAGCTGGCGGAGGCAAGCGCCGGCATTGCCAGGGATATTACCGGAATTGTTGCGGAGATGCAGGCCAAAACCGCATCTGCCCATAAACGCATTCGCAATGGCGGCGCGGCAGTGGAAGCGGGCAACGATATCATGGGCCAAGTAGCGGACAGCTTCCATCTGCTGAAGGAGCTGTCAGAGCAAATCACCTGCAGGGTCGAACAGGAGGAGGAGCAGGCCGAACAGATCGGGGCTGCATTCTTTGAGGTGAAAAGCCAGTTGGAGGCGATATCCGTTATTTCTGTGGATCATGCCGCTTCCACCCAGCAGCTGCTTGCATCCGCAGAGGAGCAGAATTCCAAGATTGTCCAGGTTTCCGGGGAGATGGGAGAAATGAATGCACGGAGCCAAGAATTGGGAGGACTGGTGCATAACA
>JAQSYT010000007.1 GCA_029256065.1 Paenibacillaceae bacterium | reverse complement strand
TGTTCTGGTTTAAGGGGGCTCCCCCAAAAGTACCCGGAATTACTACGCAGCATTCCTTCACTTTTTGGGGATCATTTACCGGATAGCCCGTTTACGGTGGGCATAAATCCAGGTTTTTTTGATTTCCTTCACCAAGTCGTCCTCAGCTTCCAGAACTCTGTCCACATAGGCATCGAAGGTGGCGAAGCGCTCCGGTTCTACGGGAAGCGGCTCGGTACTCTCGCCGAAGAAAAGCTGCCCCTTCATCCGGTGTGCCAGTGTATGCGCCAGCTTCATCAGAAGGAAGTCCTCCCAGGTGGTGGCGTCCTCCTCACGGGCGACCAGAAGCTCGGGGGCTCCCGCCGGACCCTGCTGGCAGGCCAGAAGAACGCCCTGCAGGCGGTACAGGATTTCGGGCAAAAGCAACCAGCCTTCTTTTCCCCCAAACGGCGGTACCAGCATTTCTCCTGTGGGTATCAGCTCACAGTCCCATTCTCCGGCAATCTCCCGGGCAGCCGGAAGCGCCGCCGATAAGGACAAAGCCTCTGCCCCGTTGGCCAGCTGTGCGGGTGTGCGGCATATCCGCAGCATCATCATAACGGCTCTCCCCCTTTTCTTCGTTTACCAATGGGTTCATTATACAAAGTCTTTGAAAAAAATGAAAATGCCCTGATGCGCCAACGCCAAAAAACTGCTCCGGCATGCCGAAGCAGGTAAGTGGTGCAGGTTTAGAGAAAAGTCCGTGGAAATTCAAACGCCTCATGTATAACGTCCCCCCGGTTACGACCATCCTATTTATGAAGGAGGTGAATCACCAATGGCAAAAGACGTTGTATGCGAAGTAAATTCCTGCAAATTCTGGGCAAACGGTAATCTTTGCAGAGCATCTTCCATTAAAGTTACCCACCACCACGGCAAACAAGCCTCCAACTCGGAAGAAACCGATTGTAGAACTTTTGAACCCAAGGTCTAATGACGGGAAGAGCGGCAGCGCCACTGCCGTTCTTCTTTTTTTGGCGGTATGCAAGGCATTGCGGGTCTGTCCGCCGCGGCTGGTTGATTATAGTATAGCCATAATTGAGAATGATTATCACTTGTTTGCGCAAAAATGCAGGGAAATGCTCGCCTGGGATTTCTAACGGCGTTGAGAGCCGCTATTTCTGTAGAATAAACCCTCTTAGATTTTTAACGGCGGTGAGAGCCGTTATTTCTGCCATTTGACCGGATTTGGGCTGGAAGTAAGGCAAATAAGGGCCGCTGCTTCCGTTAGATTTTTGGAGATGCCTTTTTGGGCCAAATAGCGGCGCTCACCGCCGTTAGAAATTTCGCCTAGGGAGTGCCTTACAGTCCGTTGGCATTGAAGCAACAAGAAAACCCCCGAATGGGTCCATGACGGACTCCCGGGGGTTTATAGGTTGGCTGGGCAATTATGCTTTTCCCGCCAACGAGAACTGGGCGGCTTTTTCCTTCGCTTGGGCGATGGCCTTTTGCTTGATGTCCTCCGCTTTGTCGGGGAATGCGCTCATCCCCTCTACGAAGATGGCATCCACTTGGGATACACCGAGGAAGTTGAGAATAGTCACCAGATAGCTGTGGCCGCTTTCCAGGCTGGCAGCAGGCCCCTCCGAGTAAATGCCGCCGCGGGCTTGGATGTGGAGAGCCAGTTTTCCATTTAACAGACCAACCGGACCACTCTCGGTGTACTTGAAGGTTTTGCCGGCGATGCAGACTGCGTCGATGTAGGCCTTCAGCACGGGAGGAAAGCTCAGGTTCCACATGGGCGTAACAAACACATATTTGTCGGCGGCGGTAAACTGGTCCACCAGCTCGTTCAGCTTGGTGATTTTCGATTTTTGCGCGTCGGGCAGCTTTGCGAAGTCCGCCCCCGAACGCAGCTGGCCCCAACCGCTGAAGACGTCAGCGTCGATATGGGGGATACCCAGCTTGTACAGGTCCAGATGGACCACATTATCCTGGGGATGCTTTTCCTGGTATGCGTCGATGAAGGCTTTGCCGACAGCCAGGCTGTAGGAGACCTGGTGATCCAAGGGGTGGGCGGTAATATACAACACAGTAGACAAGTGGATTCTCTCCTTTAAATGGGATGTGGGATTGTTGTGTTCCTCTATGAGTGTTCGCTCTTTCTGTGGAAAATATAACCCACCCGCTGTCTCCAATGTAAAGACCCCGGAGAGTTGTCTCCGGAGTTGTTGGTTAATAGATGTTAGTGCTGATGTCTGTAGCGAAGGATAAACCAGCTTGCCGCCAGCATAACAAGGAGAAGCGCTCCTGCCGTAACGGCTTCACTGGCGGAGCCACCCGCCTGCGACTGCTGGCCGGGGCCGCCGCCCATTCCAGGCATACCGCCTTGCGGTCCTCCGCCCATGTCACCGCCAAATTCCGGCGGCATCATTTGACCCCTCTGCTGCTGGCCGTTCTGACCTCCTTGCTGCTGGTTTTGGCCACCCTGCTGGCCGTTCTGGCCTCCTTGCTGCGGGAAGCCTCCCTGCTGTTGGCCGTTCTGGCCTCCTTGCTGCGGGAAGCCTCCTTGCTGTTGGCCATTTGCTCCGCCTCTTCCGCCTCTGCCGCCGCCCATACCTCCACCGCTGCCCTGACCATTGTTCGTGGAGGCAATGGTGCCGTTCAGCTGCTGGATAACGCTGGTGATCATGGTGTTATTGGCGGTTTTAAGCTGCTCCACTCCCTGCAGATACTCATCGTAGCTGTAGAAGGAGGTGGGGTCATTCTCCACATAAGAGGAGATTTTGGCAGCCAGCTTATCCACCTTGGCATTAAACTCTGTTTCCGAGAGGAAGCCTCCGCTGATTTCCTCCAAAATAGCGTGATAACGCTCCTTGTACTCCTCCACCTCCAGCAGTTTGGCGATCAGCGGCCGTTCGGCAACGGCGCCTTGAGTGGGCTCGTCGATGAGCACCGAAGCGCTAGATGCCGCCTGTGGAGCATTTTGCTGGGCTGCCGCGTTATCATTGCCTGCAGCTGCCCCATTGGCGTTGCCCGCTTCCGTTTGGGCGTTTTGGCCGCCCATACCGGGAGCTCCCGCTGGTGGCACCTGCATAGCGCCGCCGTTGCCTTGGGCATTGCTCTGCGTCTGATCTGCAGCTGCATTATTGCCGCCGCCCCGGTTCATGCCGCCTCCGAAGCCTCCCATGCCTCCCCCCATACCTCCGAAGGCCATGTTATAGTCCCAGGGCAGAACATTAAAGATGCCGTCATCCTCATACAGATAGTAGTTCTGCTTATTGGAGCCCAGATAGCTGTCCATGTTATTGGTTGCCGCATTCAGGGCAATGTACTTGAGCACATTGTCCACATTCAGCACGGACTCATAATCGGTACCGTTGTTCAGCTCATCCAGCATGTTGATGAGAATATCACCGTTGGTAGATTTGGACTTTTGGGCCAAACCGGTGTAGCTGGAGATATCCTCGCCCAGCCAGGCCAGATCACTGCCGACCCCGGTCATTTCACCTTTATACAGCGCGCCGTAGGAGTTTCCGAAATTCCGCTGCAGATAAGCGTCACCCACCTGCTCCACGGCCAGATAAAAGCCCCACAGCTTGCCGTTGATGTAGACATTGACGTAGGAATGGCCTGGTGTGGGCAGCCCCATCTCCTCCGCAAGCTCGTATGTGAGGAATTCCCGCATGTACGAGGCGTCGCTGTAGTTGTTGTTCAAGTTGATTTTGCTGATGCCGGCCAGGGTTTGACTGTCCACATATTCATCAAAGGAAAGCTTAAAGCTGTACCGGTCGGAGTCCTGCATCTGGACCACGCTGCGCAAGGACAGGTTGCCTTTGGCCCGGATGCCCACATTATGGAGTGTGACGCCGTTGTATTCCACGGAGGCCGTCTTGTATTCCTCCAAAGAGGCGTTATCCAGCATATCCTGGAAGTCCGCCTCATCCAGAGTAATATTGACATCAATGGCCTTGTCCTTGGGAAAAATGGTCTCCGACAGCTCCTCTGCCGCTTTTCCCGAAGAGGTATTTGCCGGGAGGGTTACAGCCTCCGGGCCGCCGGAGTGAATTCCGGACAGCCCGATCACCAGCATGACCACAAACAGTATTACCAGCATGGGTACCGCCGTTTTTGATTTCATCTGAAGTCACCGCCGTTATTAGGATACATAGTCGCCGCTGTAGCTGATCAGCACGGCATTCTTGACACCGTCAACAGCAGAGACACGATTGACAAACTGGGCCTCCTTTTCCTTCACTCGGACCTCAATGGTCAGCTCCACGTTGCCGCGGGATACGGTTTTTTGCTTCAGATTGAAGCGTTTGGCTTCGCCTTGAACAGCCTTCATCACATGAGTTTCGCTTTCGTCGCTATCGCAGTTCACTACCAGCAGATATGGAGTTTCAAACGTCGCTTTTTTGATAAAAATGAACATAACCAAGCCAATGATGACAGACGCAGCCAGTGCCAGGGAATAGAAGCCTGCACCGGTGACAATGCCAACTGCCGCGGCCCAGAACAGGAAGATCAGGTCAGTAGGGTCCTTGATAGGCGTTCTGAACCGGACGATGGACAGAGCACCGACCATGCCAAGGGACAATACCAGATTGGAATTTACTGCAATGATAACCATGGAGGTAACCATCGTCATGCCGATCAGGGAGATATTGAAGCTTTTGGAATACAGCACGCCGCTAAAAATCCGTTTGTATAGGATGTAGATAAAGAAGCCGAGCAGAAACGAGATGCTCATGGTGATAATTATTTTGCCAATATCGATGTTTGTGGTGAAATTATCGATTACCGAGTTTTTGATCATGTCAGTGAAGTTCATAATTATTGATCCTCCCAGGAGTTCATTTTGATGTACTTGCGGCAAATCACATATTTCGAGGCCGATTGCCTCTGCAAGCCCTCCAGCTGCAGTGCATCCCGGATATAGCCGGGCAGATATTCATCGTATTTCACTTCCAGGATGATGAAGTTTTCATCCAGCGCTCTGACGGCGCCCAGCTCCGTATCGAATAGATCCGTGCTGCCCAAACCGCTCCTAAGCTCCTTGTCAAAGGTAATCCGGACGTTGCCGTTAACACAGACATAAGGCTCACGGACATAATCCACAATCACCTTGGGACGGAGCAGCCGGTGCTTCATTTCGTCGTACAATTCGGCAAACAGCGGCTTGTCCGGAACATTCATCACTTCAATATTGCCGTGCAGCAATTCATCCACCATACTGCGGGTCAAGGATTCCTTCACCTTGGCAATATACTCGTTCCGCTTGATTTTTTTCTCAAAATGGATTACCTTGTCCTCCATGTTGTAAATCCGGATCCGGTACTTCACCCGGTCACTGACTCCGCCCAGCTTTTCGTCCAAAGCCGTGTTGCCTATATCGTCAAAGTAGAGGCTGCGGATATGGTATTCTCCAGTGGGACCGGCATGCTCGTCGCGCTTCATCAAGGTTTTGAGGCGCTGCCGGATGGTAAAATACTGGTGGTAATTAATCATGAATTTCAGTTCATTTCGATATTTCAGTCCCATGGTTGTGCACCCCGTTTCTATGAATCTTGTGGGAGGGAAGCAGCTTCCCTTGTTTCTTGAGACCATCATAACGGTTCTTTATGAATGTTGGTTTAAGGGAGACTGAATGTTCGCTGAATGTTATGCTTATGTTAACGCACTGTAAACAGGAAGGAGAATTAACTTTGAAGTGGAGTTCTGTTGCCATGTGGTCGGGAATAGGAGTTGTCGTCCTCATCGTTCTGATGCTGGCCGCCAAACAAAACATGACCAGCGGGAAAAGTCCGCTTCACTCTATCGGAATGACATTCCACGGTGATGCCTCCACCTCCCGTGCCTTCACCTGGAGGTCGAGCCAGGCGGATGACGCAGGTATGCTGCAGGTAGCCTCCAGCCGGGAAGAGCTGATGAAAGCCGGAAGCAGCAGGCAGAGCTTCCCCGCATCCCGTGAAACCTTTATAGGAGAAAAAGATGCGTTAGAGGGAGTTTATCAGGCGGAGGCTACAGGTTTAACCCCCAATACCAGGTACTGGTACCGGTTAGGGGATGGGGAGGCGGATAAGTGGAGTAAACCGGCCTCCTTCGTCACAGGGCCGGAAGCCGGAGCAGATGCGGAGGTCAGCTTTCTTCATGTGACGGATTCCCAAGGGGAGACGGAAGCGGACTTCCAATTGTGGAGCCGCACCTTGGAAAAGGCCGTGAAGCAATTCCCACAGGCTGCTTTTATTGTGCATACAGGGGATCTGACGGAGAATCCTGATGATCCGGCGGCATGGCGTTATTTTTTTGATACAGCCCACTCTGTCCTGAGCCGCCTTCCCCTAATGCCGGTGACAGGTAATCACGATGAGGTGGACAATGATGCCCTGGAGTACCGTTCCCGATTTTTCTTGCCTGACAACGGGATTGCAGCCAAGGACAAAGGCCCCAGCTATTCCTTTGATTATGGGCCTGTGCATATCGCTGTGCTGAACACAGAATCAGATTTGAACAAACAACGGGATTGGCTGAAGAAGGATCTGGCCGCATCGGACAAGCCGTGGCGGATTGTGGCCATCCACCGCGGCGCTTACGGCGGGAATAGGTATGAGAAGCTGGAGGATTGGGTCAAGGTATTCGATGAGTACCAAGTGGATGTGGTGCTGCAGGGGCATAACCATGAATATTCCCGCTCCTATCCATTGCGCGGCGGCAAGGTTGCAGGCAACGGGGATGATCCTGTGGGCAACCGGACAGGCACGGTTTATGTTACGCCGAATACGGCGGGACCGAAGTTTAATGACAAGAAAGAGGATCTGTTCTACCATAAGGTCCACTTCCAGAACAACAAGCAGATGTTCGGCGGAATCACCGTCTCCGGCAATACACTCACCTATGAGGCCTATGATGTGGACGGCAAGCTGCTGGACCGCTTCGTGGTGGAGCATGGATAGTACGGGGACTTTCGGAGAAAGTGTAGTCGAAAAAACGAGCACATTAGGGCTAAATATGGGGATTTTTCCGCTTTATACTCGAAAAACCAGGCACATTTGGACTCAATGTGGGGGGTTTGCCATTTTATACTCGAAAAAACGAGCACATTAGGCTCAATTTGGGGGTTTTGTCGTTTTATACTCGAAAAACCGAGTACACCTCTATTTGTAGAACCTAAACCGCCAATTCTTCCATACAACAAAGCCGGAGCATTGCGCTCCGGCTTTGTTGTTGCTGCTCTTTAATTAGGGTTAATCCAAGGTTACCAGAATGGACGAGGAGTCCGCGTGCCATTGAATCTGTGCACCCAATGCTTCGGACACACTCCGCAGCGGCACATAAAGTGCCCCTTGCTCCACTACAGCAGGACGCTCCAGGGAAAGCTCTGCCGCACCGTTCACGGCTGCTTTGCTGCTGCCTGCTGTCAGGCGGATGCTGGTTTTTCCGCCGGCCGTAGTCAAAGCAACGGATTGACTGGCTTCGTCCCACGCCAGGTCCATATCCAGATTGGCGGCAAGGGAACGGGCGGGAACCATGGTTACGCCGCTGTCATTATAAGCAGCCCAGCCTGCAGTATACTCATCCAGCTCTTCCTTCGGCAACACGTAGAAATAGCCGGTTTTGCGGGTTACGTGCAGGTCATCCTTTAACAGTTTGTAAAGAGCGGAATCCGCCTTCAGGGCTTCCAGCAATCCTTCCGGACCCTCCAGCTTTGCCAAGTCCAATGCGCCAGCCGTTGAGATGGCATCCGATTTAACTGTGCCGTTTACATTCCAATTCTCAAAGCTGGATTTGACACGAATGGACTTAACAGGGCTGCCATCGGTTTCCGAAGGCGCCAGCAGCAGGTTGATGCCCGATTTGCGGACCTTCATACTGCTGTCCACATACAAGTCAGCCGTAAGCGAGGATTGGTCACCCAGGAATTTCACGGCTTCGGTTCCTTCGCTGTCCAGCAGAACCAGCAGAATGACCAGAAGCTGCTTCGCTTCGGTTTGGACTACTTCAACGCCTTCTTCTTTATTCTCCAGAATGGAGCGGACGGCGGCCAATGCGGAGCCCAATTCGCCCATGTCATCACCAGCGCCAGCCGGGATGAAGCTGTTCACAGCCCCTTGAATCACATCATAATACTGGGCAATCACAGCCTTCATAGCCTGATCGTCCTTCATCAGATTGAGGATGAAGGTACGGAGCAGCGGCAGGATATCCTTCCCGGCCAGCTCAGCACGGACGTGGTGAAGATAAACGCTTTGCCCGTTAATCGTTTCATTGCCGGACTCCAGCTTCAGGTTGGAGGGGTTGGGGAGTTTGCCCAGCAGATATTCATACAGCGGCTTGATGTAATTCGGGTCCGCCGACTTCTTCTGGAAGTCGGTCAGCCATGCCATGTCCAGGCCGTCGTACAGTCCTTCCCCGGTAGGATCAGCAAGATTCTGGGTGGAGAGGGTTAAGGGTTTTGTCGCCCCTTCCGGCAGCACGCTCAATGCCTCCGGAGATATGTAAGCGGTAAACGGTATGGTCTTCTTGGCCACTTCCAGGGAGCCCTTGACCGAAGCAGTCTGGGTATTTTCCTGTTTAATATGATCAAAATTCAATTTGATCTGGCTGAACGCAGCAAGCTGAGCCGAGTCCGGTCCTGCCTCCTCCAAGGCTGCTTGGTCCAGGTCCAGCGATACCTCAACTGTACCCTTTCCCTCCATGGTTTTCATGTCGAAGGAGCTTAATAATGCCTTGTTCAAATCCACACTGCCGATTGCCTGACAGCCGCCGATAATTGCTGCCATCATACTGAATAATGCCAATACAATGCCGAAACGCTTGGTTGATCTTCTCATCCATCTGCCTCCTGTCATAAAACCTGTTATAACCTTTCAATATGTATGGATGGATTTCCTTCTCTATACCTGAAAATCATGCCAAAATTGGTGCCGCAGTCCCGTATAACCCCGAAGGAATTCCGAAGTTACAAAATCCGGGCTGTTGGATTGAGGCTTATCGAGTCAGTAGGCGGGCTATCTGCTGTAGCGGAACTGTGAAGCGCTTAAAAGCCGTAATCCGCCACCTCCACGCGCTAACGGAACTGAGAAGCGCTTAGCTGGTTATCCGGGTCGATTTGGGATGCAAAATATGGTCTAAGAGTCGCTGAATTCCGTTAAAAATGAAATCGGCTGCTTTTCGGCCGCTAAGTGCTTCTTAGTTCCGTTAGCGTTTCGGCAATATGCTGGGATGAAAGACCAAGCCGGTTTCATCCGTCTCCGCTCGTTATTGGCCTACGTACACCCATCACTCTTTTGGATGTAACGTCCATCTGCACATTCGTCTCCATCCATCACAACGTCCTCCTGCGCACATCACCTTTCTACCTGTAACGGCTCCTACCAATCCCTCTTCGGCTCACAATGTCCTCCTGCCCACGCTCCGCCCTTCGGCTCCCGCTCCCTCCCCTCCTGCAGCGCCAAAAAACCCCCGAAATACGCATCAGCGTTTTCCGGGGGTTCTATGTTGTGATTTAGTTTGTTGCAAGTTACGGCAGATCTGTAGCGCCCATCAGGAAGCGGTCCACTTCACGTGCAGCCTCGCGGCCTTCGTTAATGGCCCAAACAACCAGGGATTGACCGCGGCGCATGTCGCCTGCGGCGAAGACGCCTTCCACACTGGTAGCATACTTGCCGTATGCGGCCTTGGCGTTGGTGCGCTCATCCTTCTCCACACCCAGCTGATCCAGCAGCTGGTTCTCCGGTCCGGTAAAGCCCAGCGCCAGAAGCACCAGCTGAGCGGGATATGCCTTCTCGCTGCCGGGAACCTCTGTGGGAACAAAGCGGCCATTGCCGTCTTTTTTCCACTCGATGAGGACGGTGTGGACTTCCTTCACATGGCCGTTCTCGTCGCCCACAAAACGCTTGGTGGACACCAGATAGTCACGGGGATCGCGGCCGTGTTTGGCGGCGGCTTCCTCTTGGCCGTAGTCCATCTTGAAGGTTTTGGGCCATTCCGGCCACGGGTTATTGTCTGCCCGGTGCTCGGGAGCCTTGGGCATAATTTCGAACTGGTGAACACTGTTGGCTTCATGGCGGACCGAAGTGGCTATGCAGTCGGTGCCGGTATCGCCGCCGCCGATGACGATTACATCCTTGCCTGCCGCGGAGATATACGCGCCGTCGGCATGGTTGGAATCCAGCAGGCTCTTGGTGTTCTTATGGAGGAACTCCATCGCCAGGTGGATGCCCTTGAGCTCGCGGCCTTCGGTGGGAAGGTCGCGGCCTTTGGTGGCGCCGCCGCACAGCACAACAGCGTCAAACTCAGCCTTCAGCTTTTCGGCCGGATAATCCTTGCCTACCTCTGTGTTGGTGATGAAGGTGATGCCTTCCTCCTCCAGCAGCTTCACACGGCGTTCCACAAGAGACTTCTCCAGCTTCATGTTGGGGATGCCGTACATGAGCAAACCACCCGGACGGTCGGCGCGTTCGAATACGGTAACGGTGTGCCCTGCTTTATTCAGCTGGGCGGCAGCAGCCAGGCCGGAAGGACCGGAGCCGATAACGGCTACCTTCTTGCCGGTGCGCTTAACCGGAGGCTGAGCCTTGATCCAGCCCTCTTCGAAGCCCTTATCCACGATAGACCGCTCGATATTCTTGATGGTGACAGGGCTGCCGCTCAACCCCACTGTGCAGGAGCCTTCGCACGGGGCGGGGCAAACCCGGCCGGTAAACTCGGGGAAGTTGTTGGTCTTGTGCAGACGGTCCAGAGCCTCCCGCCACATGCCGCGGTACACCAGATCATTCCACTCGGGGATCAGGTTATGCACCGGACAGCCGGCAGCCATGCCGTTCAGAAGCTTGCCCGTATGGCAGTAGGGAATGCCGCAATCCATGCAGCGTGCCCCTTGGGTGCGAAGCTTCGACTCTTCCATATGCTCATGAAAATCCTGATAATGGCCGATTCTTGACAAGGGCGATTCATCCACAGGGAGTTCGCGCTTGTATTCCAAAAAACCCGTAGGCTTTCCCATGGTTCTCCTCCTAAAAAGCTTACTTCATAAAGCATCCTCTTGAGCTTTCTTTCTTATAAGGGGGTTCCCCCAAAAGGACCCGGATGTCACTTCAGAACATCCCGTCACTTTTGGAGGAACGTTTTAGTTACCGCCAACGCGGGCAGCGTCGCTCATATTTTCCTTAAAGGCCGCCATTACCGCTTCATCCTGGGTAAGACCGGTCAGCTTGGCTTTTTCGATGGACTCAAACATCCGTTTGAAATCCTTCGGAATCACCTTCACGAAGCTGAACACATTCTCTTCCCAGTTTTCCAGGATCCTCTGGCCAACAGAGCTGCTGGTAAACTTCACGTGGTTGCGGATCAGGGTCTTCACCTCGTTGACCTCGTATTGCTCGGTCAGCTCCTCCACGTGAACCATTTCCTTGTTGATCTTGCTCTTGAAGCTGCCGTCAACATCGTATACGAAGGCAATGCCTCCGGACATACCTGCGGCGAAGTTGCGGCCTGTCGGCCCCAGCACAACCACGCGGCCACCGGTCATATATTCGCAGGCATGATCGCCTACACCTTCGACGACAACCCGTACACCGGAGTTCCGGACGGCAAACCGCTCACCGGCTACGCCGCGGATATAAGCATCGCCTTCCGTTGCGCCGTAGAATGCAGTGTTGCCGATGATGACATTCTCTTCCGGCACGAAGGAGGAGCGTTCAGGCGGGAAGATGACAATTTTACCGCCGGAGAGGCCCTTGCCCACATAGTCGTTGGCGTCGCCTTCCAGCGACAGGGTCACACCCTTCGGCACGAAGGCGCCGAAGCTTTGGCCGGCGGAGCCGTTGAAGTGCAGGCGGATGGTATCAGCCGGCAGACCCTCAAGACCGTAGCGGCGGGTAACCTCGCTGCCGAGAATCGTACCCACAACCCGGTTGACGTTGCGGATGGGCATAATGGCATGCACATTTTCCTTATAGTCGAGAGCCGGCTTGCACACGTGCAAGAGCTCCTTCATGTCGATGGATTTCTCCAGACCGTGATCCTGCTCCATTTGGCAATAGGTGCCGTAATCTGCAGGTACTACCGGCTGGTACAGAAGCGGAGACAAATCCAATCCCTTGGCCTTCCAGTGATTCACAGCCACAATGGCTTCCAGCGCATCCGTACGTCCCACCATCTCTTCTATGGTACGGAAACCAAGCGCGGCCATCAGCTCACGAACCTCTTGAGCAATGAAGGTCATGTAATTCACCACATGCTGCGGATCTCCGGCGAACTTGGCGCGAAGCTCCGGATTTTGGGTAGCGATGCCTACGGGACAGGTATCCAGGTGGCAAACCCGCATCATCACGCAGCCCAGAGCGATCAGCGGAGTGGTAGCAAAGCCGAATTCCTCGGCGCCAAGCAGCGCAGCAATAACCACGTCGCGGCCGGTCAAAAGCTTGCCGTCAGTCTCCACCGTAATCCGGGAGCGCAGATTGTTCAGAATCAGGGTTTGATGGGTCTCGGCCAGGCCAAGCTCCCAGGGCAGTCCCGCATTGTGGATGGAGGTCTGCGGAGAAGCGCCAGTGCCGCCGTCATAACCGCTGATCAGCACCACATCGGCCTTGCCCTTGGCTACGCCGGCAGCGATGGTGCCTACGCCCACCTCGGATACCAGCTTCACGCTGATCCGGGCACGGGGGTTGGCATTCTTCAAATCGTGAATCAGCTCAGCCAAATCCTCGATGGAGTAGATATCATGGTGAGGAGGCGGCGAGATCAAGCCTACACCGGCGGTAACGCCACGCACTTCAGCTACCCACGGGTATACCTTGCGGCCGGGCAGCTGTCCGCCTTCGCCGGGCTTGGCGCCTTGAGCCATCTTGATCTGGATTTCGTCCGCATTCACCAGATAGTTGCTGGTAACGCCGAAGCGTCCGGAAGCAACCTGCTTGATGGAGCTGCGGCGGGAATCGCCATTGGTGTCCGGTATGAAACGCTCCGGATGCTCGCCGCCCTCGCCGGTGTTGCTGCGTCCGCCGATGCGGTTCATAGCGATAGCCATTGCCTCATGAGCTTCCTTGGAGATGGAGCCGAAGGACATGGCGCCGGTCTTAAAGCGTTTGAAGATGGCTTCCAGCGGTTCAACCTCATCGAGAGGAATGGAGCGGCGGTCCTTCTTGAAGCCCAGCAGATTACGCAGGGTATATTTCACTTCAGGATCATCGTTGATCTTGGAGGAGAACTTCTTGTACAAACCGTAGTCCGCAGTGCGGCAAGCGGTTTGCAGCGTATAGACGGTCTCCGGATTGTACATATGCTCCTCGCCTTCAGCGCGCCATTGCAGCTGTCCGCCTGTCTCCAGCACCCGGCCTGTGGTCTCTACCTGGGAGAAGGCCTTGTGGTGGCGCAGCTCCACTTCCTTGGAGATCGTATCCAGGTCGATGCCTTCAATACGGGACGCGGTCCAGGTGAAGTACTTGTCGATAACGGCCTTGCTGATGCCGACAGCCTCGAAAATCTGGGCGCCGCGGTAGCTTTGCACCGTAGAAATTCCCATCTTGGCCAGAACCTTGGTAACACCCTTAACGGAAGCCTTCAGATAGTTGTAGGCAGCCTTCTCATAGGTCAGGCCCTCCAGCATGCTGTTCTTCACCATATCCTTCAGGGATTCCAGAGCCAAATACGGGTTCACGGCGCTGATGCCGTAGCCCAGCAGCAATGCGAAGTGATGCACCTCGCGTGGTTCGCCGGATTCCAGCAGCAGGCTGACCTTGGTGCGTGTGCCTTCCCGGATCAGATGGTGATGAAGACCCGCTACTGCCAGCAGCGCCGGGATAGCAGCCAGATCCTTGGAAATTCCGCGGTCTGTGAGGATCAGCAGATTGGAGCCGCCTGCGATAGCCGCGTCAGCTGCTGCGTAAAGCTCTTCCATGGCCTTTTCCAAAGCGCCTGCACCCTCATAAACGGGGTACAGGATCGGCAGATCGATAGAGCGGAAGCCCTCCCGCTCCACATGCCGGAATTTGGCCAGATCCTCGTTGCCGATGATGGGGCTGGGGATCCGGATTTGGCGGCAGCTCTCCGGCCTCGGATTGATCAGATCACCCTCGGGACCGATGGTGGTCTCCTGGGAGGTGATGATTTCCTCGAAGTTGGAGTCGATGGGCGGATTGGTTACTTGGGCGAACAATTGTTTAAAATAGCTGTATAATAATTGGGGCTTCTCGGACAATACCGCCAGGGGGGCATCGTTGCCCATGGAACCGATGGGGTCCACGCCGGTTCTGGCCATAGCCTCCAGGAACTTGCGGTTTCCTTCATAGGTATACCCGAAGGCCTGCTGGCGCTGCACCAGCGCTTCTGCCTCGGGAGCCGGAAGCTCGGGAGCGGCAGGAAGATCGCTCAGGTTGACCAGGTGCTCATCCAGCCATTCCTGGTACGGATGCTCGCTGGAAATGCGGCTTTTGATTTCGTCGTCGGAGATGATCCGGCCTTCCACGGTATCCACCAGCAGCATACGGCCGGGACGGAGGCGGTCCTTCTTGACGATTTTGTCGGGAGCCAGATTCATGACACCCACTTCGGATGCCAGAACAATGACATCATCAGTGGTGATGTAATAACGGGACGGGCGCAGACCGTTGCGGTCCAGCACCGCGCCGATAATCGAACCGTCTGTGAAGGCGATGGCGGCAGGACCGTCCCACGGCTCCATCAGGCAGCTGTGGTACTCGTAGAAGGCGCGCTTCTGGGGATCCATGCTTTCGTGCTTGGACCAGGGCTCGGGAATCATCATCATGGCGGCATGCGGCAGGGAACGGCCGGAGAGCATCATGAATTCCAGAGAGTTGTCGAACATCTGGGAATCGGAGCCTTCGTTATCAATAATCGGCATGATCTTCTGGAGATCATCACCGAACAAATCAGTATTGCACATGGCCTGGCGGGCATGCATCCAGTTCACATTGCCGCGCAGGGTATTGATCTCACCATTGTGGATCATATAACGGTATGGATGTGCTCTTTCCCAGCTGGGGAAAGTATTGGTACTAAAGCGGGAATGCACTAAAGCAAGCGCGCTCTTCAAATCGGGATTTTGCAGCTCGAGATAATACCCGTAAACCTGCTCCGGCGTAAGCATGCCCTTGTAGACAATGGTACGGCTGGAGAAGCTGGAATAATAAAACGGCTTGCCAAAATCGGAGGTAGCGCCAAGATTTTCGGTGCGCTTGCGGATGACATACAGCTTGCGTTCGAAAGCAAGCTCATCCTTGCCTTCCAGATCAGCACTGGCGCCAATAAACAATTGGCGGACAAAAGGCTCAGCGGATTTGGCGAAATCGCCAAGAGAGGAGTTATCAACCGGCAGAGTTCTCCACCCGATGACCGTCTGACCTTCCTCCCGTACCACCTTCTCCACCATTTGCTCGCAGGCTTGGCGGGCTTCCTTCTCCTGGGGCAGGAAAACCATGCCGACGCCGTACTTGCCGGGTGCAGGAAGCTCAAAGCCCAGCTCCTTCACCGCTTCACGCAGGAAGCTGTCCGGGATCTGCAGCAGAATGCCTGCTCCATCGCCGGTGTTCGCCTCGCTGCCTTGGCCGCCGCGGTGGTCCAAATTGCACAGCACCTGAAGTGCCTGGCTGACAATCTCGTGGGATTTGCGGCCCTTGATGTCGGCCACAAAGCCAATTCCGCAGGCGTCATGCTCGTACTGCGGGTCATACAATCCCTGCTTGGGAGGCAATCCATTTTGGGTCATCATCGTGCAACCTTTCCTTCTGTTTTATTGGTTCCTGCCGATAAAAAATATTATTTCAGCAGGGGAAAAGTGATAGTATTTTTTTAATTTTAACATTCCATGTTAGCTGAATCAATTTAAAAATGTAATGAAAACAATCGCAAAAACAGATTGTTGTAAGGGTTTTCTAATCTCCTTCCGGCACGAATTTGTAGCCGACACTCCAAACTGTTTTAATAAAACGCGGATTTTTCGGATCCGCCTCGATTTTTTTGCGCAGATTGGTAATATGCACATCCACTGACCGTTCCGTTACATACGTATCGATGCCTCTGATCCGGTTCAGCAGCTCTTCCCTGCTGAATACATTGTTCGGATTAAGCCAGAGCACCTTCATAATTTCAAATTCCGAGTAGGTGGTTTCCACCAGCTTGTCCGCCACATACAGCACCCTCCTGCTCATATCCATATGAACGGCGGTGCGGCTCTCCTTGGCCGCGGCAGGCTCTACAACAGGAGTCATGGCAGAACGGCGCAGAAGGGCCGTCAGCCTTGCGGCCAGCTCACGCATGGAGAAGGGCTTGCAGAGATAGTCGTCGGCGCCTACCAGGAGCGCATTTACCCGGTCGGCTACTTCCTTTTTGGCGGAAACCATAAGAATCGGGATCACCGTGACCAGCCGGAGCTCCCCGCACAGGGTAATGCCGTCCGTGTCCGGCAGCATCACATCGAGGATAATAATGTCCGGTTCGGCGCTTTGCAGAAGCTTCTTTCCCTCTTCGCCGTCGGAGGCCCAGGAGACCGTATACCCTTCTTCCTCCAGGTAAATGGTCATCATGTCGGCAATGCTCTGATCATCTTCAATAATGAGTACTTTGGGCATAACCAGCTCTCCTTGCCGCAATTTAACATTTTCCTAGCACTTTTCTGTTACTTTTCTAAAGGATAGATCGGATAATAAGTATTGATACCTTTTATTATAGCGAAAAACGCGGAATCCTGCCGGGATTCAGCTTGAATTAGGCAAAAATCCGCAATTTATAACCGGATCCAAGAAATCCGGAACCACTAGAACCCAGGAGGCTTGCTGCATGCGCATCCTGATTATCGATCCTGCCGCCTTCTCCCGCACCGTGCTCCGCAGAATTGTGGAGGACGCGGGTTATGCCGTTGCCGGCGAAGCGGGCAACAGCGAGCAAGCTTTGGCCCAATATAAGAGCACCGCACCCGATGCGGTTACCCTCGATTTAACTGACGCCTCCCTTAACGGCGTGGCCCTGATCCGCCGGATCCGCGGTCTGGATCCCGCTGCGCGCATTTTGGCCATATCGGGTATGAACCAGAGCGTCTCCGGCAAGGATGCCCTCCAGGCGGGTGCCTATGATTGTGTCATGAAGCCCTTGGAGGAATCACGGCTGCTTGCAGCGCTGGACCACGCCCGGCTGCTGCTGCGGGAACCGTAAGGGGGCTGTCCACATGACCAGATACCGGCTTGTCCCTCTGTTGGTGCTGCTTCTTTTGGGGATCGGGTCCCTTGTCAGCGGCCTGTTCCCCCTGCGGCTGATGTTCGGCGTGGAATATTTCCTGGCCGGGCTGTTCGGCTTTGCGGCATATGCACTGTTCGGCCCCTTTGCCGGCGTGGCTGTGGTGGTGGTCGGATTGCTGCCCAGCCTGTGGTATTGGGGACATCCCTACGGCATGATCCTGATGGTGCTGGAGAACATCCTGATTTGCTTCCTTATCAAAAAATACCGCTCCGGCTATACCACCACCAGCCTCATCTTTTGGGTCATTGCCGGAATTCCGCTGACCCTGCTGTTCTATGGACTCATCCTGCATGTACCCGGCACCAGCCTTCAGTTTGTCGTGTTCAAAATGGGCTTGAACGGGCTGGGCAACGCAGCTGCAGCCTCCCTGGTGATCCCGGTGATTGCCCTTATCTGCAAAAAATTTCCTTATTCGGTCTTGTCCCGCCGGGGCTTCTATGATCTGGCTCCCTTCAGTCTGGCCGGACAGCTGTCCAATATTATGGTGTTTATCATTCTCATTATGGCTATGGTGCAAATGGGCATCCACAGCCGTCTTCTCATCGCCAATGAGGAGGATACCATTGCCGAAAAGCTGGTTTATGCAGCGGAGCAAATGAATTTGTATACGGATACACCCGGCAGCTTTCCGGTGCAGGAGGCTTTTGTAATGCTGGACAAGCGGATGCCTGAGCTGCGCTTCCGCCTGGTGGACCGCGGGTTGAAGCCGGGGGCGTCCATGGAGGATCAATATGGCCCGCTTCCTGCCTATCTGACCGGCAACGCCGATAATTCCCATGTCCGGGCAGTCACCCAACGGGTGAATTTATGGTCCCCCAGCCTGGAGGAGTCCGGAAGCCGGATTTCGCAGCGGATGAACTCCGTCTATTATGTGGACATGCAGTGGAACGGCGATCAGCGGTTCCAGATTTTTGTGGAGCTGCCCGCACAGGCCACCTGGTCGGGCATTTACGGGGAGCTGGCCCAGGAGCTGACCACCGCTTTTACGATTTTGGCGCTTGCCGTGCTCATCATATATCCTATCTGCCGCTTCATGAACCGTCCCATCGTGCAGCTGGCGGCGTTATCCGGCAGATTGTCGGCCTCTATCGGAACCGGCTTCCGCCCCACCTGGCCGGACAGCACGCTGGTGGAAATTCAGGCCTTGACCAACGCCTTCAAGCTGATGTCCATGGATTTGAACCAGCAGTTTGCCAGCATCCTGGAGGCGACCCGGGAGGCCATGGTGCTCTGCGACAAAAACGGCACCATTCTGTATGCCAACAGCCAGCTGGATGCGTTTTTCGGCGAGAGGCCCATCGGCTTGCATTCCATGAAGGAGCTGTTCGGCGCCATGCGGCGGTTTCCGCGGGATGACGCCAGTCAGCTCCAGCAGGAAATCGACTCCATCCTCCGCCATGTGGGGGAGCACGGTTCGATGCAGCGCAATTTTACCTTTCATCATAACCAGCACAAAATGCATCTGTCCTTGTACGTGACCATCATTCAAGGAGCCGAGGATGCAGGGGAGCGCAACCGTCTGTTCATCTTCCGTGACCGGACAGAGGAGATGGAGCGTGAGCTGCTCCAGGAGGAAATGATCGCCCAGGTATCCCATGAATTCCGGACTCCCCTCACTCCCATCCTTGGCTATTCGGAGATCCTGCGCAGCAAGGAGCTTTCCCCGGAGAAGCTGAAATCCTATTCCGCCACCATCCATCATGAAGCCGTCCGGCTTTCCCGGCTGGTGGACGATTTCCTGGATCTGCAGCGGATGGAGTCAGGCAGACAGCCCTATTATCTGGTTCCCATGGATGTCCGGGAGCTTGTTACACGCACGGTGGAGGAATGGCGCCATGACAGCAACCACCATCCCATTCATCTGAAGCTGCCGGACGAGCCGGTCACCACCTTGGCCGATGCCGACCGGATGCGTCAGGTGCTGGACAATCTCATCAGCAATGCAGTGAAATACTCCCCTGACGGGTCGGCGGTGCAAATCTCCGCCGGTCTGGAGGGCGGCGCCATCCGCATCGATATTGCCGATAACGGGCTGGGTATTCCGGACAAGGACAAGGAGAAGATATTCCGCAAGTTCTACCGCGTGGAAAACAATGACCGGAAGAAGATCCCCGGCAGCGGCTTGGGCCTGCCCATCGCCAAGGAGATCGTCGAAGGGCACAGCGGCCAGATTACCTTCGTCTCCCGCCATTACGGGGGAAGCATCTTCACCGTCTGGCTCCCTGTTTATACGCCGCCCGCCACCGAAGGAGCTGTTCTGCTCATCGGCAAGGAGGATGGGTATACGGAAAGCCTGGCCACCGTCCTGGCCCAAAGGGGTGAGCATGTGCTCCATTTAGGCTCCTTTGAGGAAGCTCTCTTTGCCATCGGATGCGGGAACATCCATATGCCCCGCATCATTGCCGCCAACCTGGTGGGCACCGGATTAATGAACGGGCTGGAATTCGCCTCCCGGCTCCGGTCCCTGGAATGCCCGAGGAAAGCGGTTATGGTCTTTCTGGAGAAGATGGCATCCCCCTCCTCATCCACTCCGGCGGCCGGACCTAATCTGGAAATGGTGCAGGCAATCAAGCCCTTCAGCATCCGGGAAATGGTCCAGTTTCTGCAGCCTGGGGCAGCCCGGGGCATTGCCTCCGCCGGTATGCGCGAGCCGGATTGGTGCTACTGCTTTTTTCCCGTCCAGGAAGAAAAAGTACTGCGGATTCAACTGGCTAAATTCGGCCTGATACCTGAGATTTTGGCGGAAATGAACGATATGCTCCTGGCCGGATTCGCACCCAAGGGGAACAATCATCCATAGGAAAAGCTGCAAAAACATGCTATCCTTGGAGAGGGCCGGACACCCTTGAATAAGGGAGCCGTCCCTCATCTATCCTTCATCATGTGCTCTTTCCAAACAGCACGGATGGCTGCAGAGAGGAATATGAAACGTGGCTAAATTATATTTTCGCTATGGAACCATGAACAGCGGCAAATCTATCGAGGTGCTCCGTACCGCCCACAACTATGAAGAGCAGGGCAAGCGTGTGCTGCTGTTCGTTCCCGCCATCGACGACCGTTTTGGCGTAGGCAACGTCACCTCCCGCATCGGGATGCAAAAGGAAGCCATTATTGTCCATGAGAATACGGATATGTACGCCATTGCCAAAGAAACCATGCCCAACTGCGTGCTTCTGGATGAGGCCCAGTTTTTGACCCGGAAGCAGATCGAACAGCTCACCGACATCTGTGATGACCTGGGCATTCCCGTTATCGCCTACGGGCTGCGTTCCGATTTTATGGGAAATCTGTTCGAGGGCAGCCTGCAGCTGTTCGCGGCTGCGGACAAGATCGAAGAGGTCAAAACCGTCTGCTGGTTCTGCGACCGCAAAGCGATGCTGAACATGCGCTGCAAGGACGGGCATCCCGTATTTGAGGGCGAGCAGATCCAGATCGGCGGCAACGAGAGCTATATTCCCGTTTGCCGCAAGTGCTACAAGCTCCGCAAGAAGCAGACGCAGAAGGAAGCGGCTGCGGAGTAGCTTATAGAGCGCCAGGCGGGCTTCAGCACCGACAGCCGTTCATGCTGCGGCTGGTTGCGGCAAGGCCGGCATACACGCCTCCGTTTGGATGAAGATTTTTTCTTCCGTTCACCCTCCATCTGCCTTGTCCAGGGCTGTGTCCGCTGCATATACTGCAGCATCCAACCCCTGTGTGCAGGGATAGCAAAGGGTGAGCACCTATGCCGGTCAATTCCGCCCGATGGCGGCTTTTCATTTTTCTTTATCTGTCCGCCGCCTTCACCGCCTCCGCCGCCTGTCTCCTGTGGCTGTTAAGCGGCGGTCTGGAGGACCCGGCCTCCGCTTCTCTAACAGCGGCCAGGCCGTATCTGTTTTATATCTGCGCCGGCTCCCTGGGGGGCTGCCTCTACGCTCTGCGGGCCTTCCACCAGTTCTATGACCAGCCGGTGACCGTCCGCTTTATTTATTGGTATTTCATGCGGCCTTATCTGTGCGGCGGCACGGCGATGATCACCATCATTCTCTTGGACAGCGGCATTATGCTGCTTTCCGTGGAGAATTCTCTATCGGCAAGAGTCGGCCTGTCCTTCCTGACGGGCTTCGGCTACGGCAAATTTATGGAGAAGCTGACACATCTCACGGAGGCTCTTTTTAACGGGAATGGAAAAAAGGAATAGCCGGGCTGTGACTCACATTTAATGGCTGATTCCTCCAAAGTGCGGTATAATGGAGAGGTTGTGCCACTGCGAGATTCACCCGGAAGGAAGTATTGCATCCCATGTCTGACAACCGATCCCCACTGCCCCGTTGGGTGCTGCTGGCTCTTTTGGTGACCGGCATTATCGCCATTTCGTTCTCATCCATTTTTATCCGCTGGTCCCATGCGCCCTCCTCCGTGATGGCCATGTACCGGCTCTTTATTACAGCGTTTCTGATGGCCCCTTTTGTTTGGCGGAGCAAACCTGACCTGAAGGCGCTTCGCCGGGCGGACTGGGGCCTGATGGCTGTTTCGGGGTTGTTTTTGGCCCTCCATTTTCTGTTCTGGATGGAGTCCCTGGCCTTTACCTCAGTAGCCAGCTCCACCATCATTCTTGCTCTGGAGCCCATCCTGATTCTGGGCGGCGCCTATTGGCTCTTCAAGGAACGGACCACCCGCAAGGCGGTTCTGGGACTGGCTGTAGCTATACTCGGCGCAGCGCTTATCGGCTGGGGGGACATCGGCATATCCGGCAAAGCACTGACCGGAGACCTGCTTTCGCTGGCAGGCACGGCGGCGGTAGCCCTTCACCTGCTGGCAGGCCAGCGTCTGGCAAGCCGGGTGCCCTCCCTGTTCTACAGCTTCTTCATTTTCTGCGTGTCGGGAGCCGCCTTCCTGGTGTACAACCTGGCCCGTGGGATTGCGCTTGGCGGATATCCCGCCCGGGAGTGGGGCATCTTCCTGCTCCTGGCCATCGTGCCCACGGTCTTCGGACATGTGCTCTTCAACTGGCTGCTTCAGTACGTTAATGCCGTCACCGTGTCCATGAGCGTGCTTGGCGAGCCTGTGGGCGCCACCATCCTGGCCTACCTGCTGCTGAACGAGAAGCTGAACCTTACCCAAGGGGCTGCCGGGCTGGTGATCATCTGGGGCGTATGGTTCTTTATGCGCCATAACCAGGTGCGGTATGCAGGCGAAGAAGCCGCTGTCCCAGGCAAGCGAAAAAAAACGGCAGCGGGCCCGTCCGTTACCGGGTAATGATGAAGATGCCCAGCATAATCACCAGGGCGCCGGCAATCTTTTGCAGAGTCAGCGCTTCATTCAGAAGCACTGCACTGAACAGAAACACGAAGATGTAGCTCATGCTGTTCAGCGGATACGCACTGGTCAAGTCCGCCTTGGACAGCACCTTGATCCAGATCAGGGAGCTCAGGACAAACAACAGAATCGCCATCCAGAATTCGGGCACACGCAGAATCCGGCCGATATCAGCGGCGAAGGTAGCAGGCGACAAGGTAAGCCGTCCCACCCGGTCTGAGCCGTGCTTCATCATGATTTGCCCGATGGAGCCCATCATGGCGGACATCAGGACAAGCCGGAACATGTCCGCCACCTCCGCTCGAAGCCGCCGCGGGCAGCGTTGCTGAGCCATATGCACACAGGCAACCCCTACTTTCTTCAGTTGAAATCAGGCTTTTACCACTATATGTGGCTGAAGAAGGGTTTATCCCAGTCATATGTACAGGCGCTGCATCATCCGGCGGCGAAGGCTCCATACTTCCGGTCATGCCTTGCTCTTTTTCTTCCAAAAGGACAGGCGGCTGCTGAAGGATTTGCAGCCTGGCTTGCTTTTACCCTCCTTGTCGAAGGTGAGGGTAGCGTTGATTTCCCCGCCGACGATAATAATGATGCAGCTGATGTACAGCCACACCAGAAGCACAATGACTCCGCCCAGACTGCCGTAGCTTTTGGCGTAATTGCCGAAGTGGCTCACATAGAAGGAAAACAGCAAGGAAATGGCGATCCAGCCCAAGGAAGCAAAAACCGCTCCGGGAAGGACGCTCTTAAAGCGAAGCCGGCGGTTGGGGACCGTCCAGTACAAGAGGGCAAACCCCAGCAGCATCGCTGCTAAAGGTATGGCGAATTTGATCAGCCCCCACACCAGCTCAAAGTCATTGGGGTAGCCAAGGAACTTAAAGAGCTGCTCGCCGATGACGTGGCCGAAAACCAGAAGCACAAAGGTCAGGATCATGACTAACGCCAGACCGACTGTAGCCAGAAGGGACAGCCCCTTCAGCCTCCAAAACGGCCGGGTCTCGGGCTCGTCATACGCTTTGTTCAGCGCTTTGATCACGGCGGACAGGCCATTGGAGGCTACCCACAGCGTACCGATCATACTGAAGGAAAGCAGCGCTTCGTTGCGGTTCTCGAAAATTTCGTTCATAATATCGTTGACTGCCTTATAGCTGGACTCGGGCAGAACCATAGCAATTTGCGTCCAAACATCCTCCGTGGAGATAGGCGTCATGCCCACGATGGTCAGGAGAAAAATCAAAAATGGAAAAAAGGCGAGAATCATATAGTAGGTCATCTGTGCGCCAAGGGCTGTGACTTCATCGTCTTCATACCGACAATATAAGGCTTCCAGAAAATGCAGGCTTTTTTTCCAATTCAACATTGCCGTCCGCTCCCTTCGCTGCCAAGGCATGTCTGATAGCTCCGAGCAAATAATGCCAGACACGCCCTAATGGATAGGTTTTCCCAAAAGGTCCCGCCGGGATTCTCCGGAAGGATGTAGATGTGATGTTCATACCCGCGCGGGAGATACGCTGAAACAAGACAACACAGGTGATGCAGACTGCCAGCACCTTATTATATGACTTTGAAAAAAGGGGCAATTGGTTTTGATAAAACATGGGTTGGTAATTCCGGACGGCATGACGGAGCGCCAGATTCAGGAAGTGCGGGAGCTGGCCGGTCTTTGCGCGAAGGCGGACAGCCTGGAGCTGAAGCTGAACTGGGGGATGCTGGAGCATCGGCCCCGCGGCACGGCCAATGATTTTTTGTGGTATGAGCGCGGGAGGCTGGTTGGCTTTTTGGCGTTGTTCCATTTTGTGCCCAAGGAGGCAGAGGTGGGCGGAATGGTCCATCCGGATTTCCGAAAGAAGGGAATTTTCAGCGCATTGACGGACGCTGCCCTCCAATCCGCGCGCAAGCAGAGCATTCCGGCTCTGCTGTTCAGCTGCCCGCGCCAGTCCATAAGCGCCAAGGCCTTTATGGAGGCCCGGCATGCCATGTACGTGATCTCGGATTACGGCATGAGACTGGTGGAGCAGGTGGACACTGGGAGGCTCTCCGGCATCCGGCTCGCGCGGGGCGTCAAGTCACAGCGGGAGCTGCTGATCCGTCTGGATGCTCTCGGCTTTGACTCCTCCGAGGAGGAATCCGAAGCGCTGGTGGATATGACACTGGACAACCCGCCCCAGGACACACCCTACATTGCCTATAATGTGGAAGGGGAAGCGGTGGGACGGATCAATTCCCACATCCGCGACGGCAATGCCCATTTCTTTTGCTTTTCTGTGGTGCCGCAGCACAGACGCAAGGGGTATGGACGGCAGATCCTTCTGTCCGCCATCGGTCTGGCCAAAAAGCAGGGCCTGCGCAGCATGACCCTGGAGGTAGCCTGCAACAATGCCGAGGCGCTGACCCTCTACCACCGCTGCGGCTTCCGGGAAACCTATATCAACGATTACTACAGACTGGATACCCAGGCTTTTGTGCGGGAGGAAATCATCAGCGGCTACTAGGCCCTGTCTTTGATCCAACCCTGCCCCCGTCCTTCACCGGAACGGGGGTTTTTTGTGCAACAAAAAATCCTCCCCGCAAGACGGCTGTCCGCTGCGGGGAGGATCAATTGACTGCACTTACAATAATGAATAATGCGGATCCTACAGGGTGCCCCGCTTCTCCAGGAACCGGAAGAAGGCGGTGGCGGCCTGAGCACGGGTGACTTCATCCGCCGGGCGGAACTGGCTGCCGTCAATGCTCATAATCTCCAACCCTACGGCAATGGCAGCATGCCCCTTATGCTGGACAGCGTCGGCATCCGTTACATCCAGACGGAACATGCCGCTTTGCTGGGCCAGCTTGTTGTAGCCCAAGGCTCTGACAATCATCTGGGCCATGTCATCCCGGGTCATAATTTGGTCCGGATTGAATTCCCCGGTGGGATCCCGGTCGATCAGATTCATGTCCACCGCATTCTCCACATAGCCGAACAAAGCGCTGGAGGCTTTGACATCCTTGAAGGAAGCCGCACGGGAGGAATCATAGGCCATGGGCAGGTAGCCGCCGCTTGCAGCCAGCACCAGCATCTTGACCAGCTCGCCGCGGGTAGCCGACTGATCGGGATTGGCCTTGCCATCCTTCAGGTCGATAGCATTATATTCCACCATCAAGGACAGCGCGCGTTCCGCCCAGTGTCCTGCGATATCCGTTGCTGCCGACCGGTCGGAGCGGGCAGGATCGCCATTGCGGTTATCTCTCCACTCGCCGGTTTGCGCATCCAAGAAGTGGCTGTTGACCAAATCGGTTTTTTGAACGACCGGCACGTAAGAAAGACGCACCTTCTGGCTTCCTGCAGCCGAAGGCACCAGCTCGCCTGCAGCCACCATCACCCGGTATTTCTCCAGCGGGAGGTTGCCGTAGTCATAACCGGCCGCCCAGTCCACCACATATTGCAGTTGAAGGCCGTACTGGCCAAGCAGGTTCTCCTTGGCTTGGGCGGGATCCACCAATGCCGGCTTAGTTGCGGGGAAGCTGTAGCCAGTCATATTATTGTTGTAATTAACCACAGCGCCGTTAGTGGCGTCAACGGTTACCTGCACCGTTTCCCCTGTGGAAATGCCGTCGATAACCCGCTCAAAGCTGAAGCTGTAAGACGGATTGGAGTTCCAATAGGAGGCTCCCGCCAGCTTGGTCGGATCGCTGTAATGAAGCTCCAATTGGTGCGCCATATAGGGCAGCAGACTTTTCACCAGCTCCACCGCTGTGGTTTTGGCCGTATCGATGGCTACCTTATAGTCCTCCGGCTTCACTGGCGTTGCCTGATATGTCCGGTATTCATTCCGGGAATAGCTGCGGATTTCTCCGGTGGAGGCATCCACATTGGCATAGATGGAGCGGGAGCCGATGGGATAAGCCATTTTATCCGCCGACGCATCCGACTTGGTGCTCTCCTCATTGGGAAGGGTCCAGCTAATATTCCAGGTACGGGACAGGTGGGAGATATAATTATCCGTATTTTCCTGATAGGAGGCATTCTCCAGCTTCGCTCCCGCAGGCAGCGGGAACCGTGCCGTTACCGCATCGATGGCCTGGCTCTGGGTCAATGCCTTGTCATTGGCCGGAGCGCTGCCAAGAGGTGCGGAGGCAATGGGGCCTGCAGAGGTTTGCACCGGCGCATTGCCGGAATCCACCTCACCGGTAAGGGCATTCAATTGGACAGGAGCCAGCCGGTAGGCAATGTGGAACGGCTCTGATTTCAGGTTCTTGTTGTAAGGACGGAAATAGGAGGCGGTAAGCTGGGATTTGTCCTTCCAGATGCTCTCTGCCTTTTCCTGGGAGATGACGGTGGAGGCATCCGGGAATTCGGTGGTTTTATCCCACAGATACGTGAAGCCCACCACCTGGCCGGAGCCATTCACATTCACACTGAAGCCGTTGGCCGGGTACAATACGCCATTAACCACACGGTCATAGCGGTAGGTGTACTGGACGTCGCCCATAAGCGGTGTTTTGAAATTATCCTCGGCGATGGTATTATACCGGGTTTCCCCCAGCTTGCCGGGGTACAGGCTGTTGATGAAGGCCTCCCCCACCAGCTTGGCTGCCTGCAGATCCTTCTCCGGCGGGTAGGCGGGCGGAGCATCCACATTGTTGATATAGGCGCTCATTTGGTTCAATTCGCCGGTTTCCGCAGAAATCCCGATGTAATAATTGCCGTAATACTTATCCTTCACCTGCTTGGAAAAATTAATCGTCCAAGTGGCACCGGCTGTGCCGGCTGTAGCTGCATTCTGTAGGGACACATTGGAGACCTCGTAGTCCTGGGGCACCTGGGCCAGCTTGCGTGCCAGCTCCACCGCCTGATCACGCTTAATGGCTGTGTTGGTATCCACAGGCGCATCAGATGCCGGGACAGACACCGCAGAGGATGTGCTGTTCACCGTGCTGGAGGCTGCAGAGGATGCTGTTGCAGGAGCCGCCGCTGCCGGAAGCGCACCCGCCAGCAGGAGCGCTGCACTTAGCCCCACTGCGCCGGCTTTAAATGTTTTTTTCATATCAGTAAACCACCCTCCATGGATTTTGGATGTATCTGCCTTATAGGCCGTTTCTGAAAGCCCGCTTGAGGCATCTTTTACCGCCCCCTCGGAATGATCAGTTACGTCCTAGACGGTGAATCCTGGGAAAAGGTTTCAGGCAGGAACCATAAATCTTTAAAATCCACCTGGCCCAGAGTATTGACGGTTACACCGCGCAGAGTGGGTGAATACATAATCCGGTTGGCCGGGTGGATCAGGAATATCACATCCCGGTCCCGGGCCAATAGGGCTTGCACCTCCGCAAGCTGATTCCGCCTGGCATCAGCGCCAGGCTCCTGCTGGACGCTCCGCAGCCGCTCCTCCATCTCCTGCTGCAGCTCCTTGTGCAGAAAAAAACCGGAGTAATGGCCCGCATAAAGCAGCTCCAGCAGGAACATCACCCTATCCTCATCCGCCACCAGCCCGCCGACATAACATTGGGCGTTCTTGACCCACTTCAGACCGGCTGCCTCCTCCCGGCTCATCACATCCAGCTTTACGGCAATGCCGTATTGCCCCAGCCAGCGGGCAATCCATTCGGCCATCGCCACATGTCCGGTGTTCAGCATCAGCTTGAGGGTTTCTCCCCGGTAGCCCGATTCCGCCAGCAGACGCAGACCCTCCGTCAGGTCGTGGCATGGATCGGCATCATCCGGGGGAAGGTTCCCCTGGGGCAGCAGTCCTTGCGCCGGGAGGCTGCCGTCTTGTTTGATCTCCCGGATGAAGGCCTGCCGGTCAAGCAGAAGATGCACCGCCTCCCGGAATAGTCTGTTCTGCTGAGGACCCGGCTGCTCGATATTGAAGGACATAAAATTGCAGCCCTTCGTCAGCCCCCCGGTAAGCTTCGAGGACAGGCTTTCCTCACCCTGCCTGCTTTCCGCGCCCTGCCTGGGTGAGCCGCCCCAATCACTGATCCGCAGCTGCGGCGTTACCTTCATCCCGCTGGGAAGCACCCACAGCTCCACCCTGTCCAAGAGCGCCCGCTCCTTGAAGTAATCCGGGAACGCTTCCAAAATACACATGGAAACATCATGCTCCACCAGCCGGAAAGGCCCTGTCCCCACTGGTGCGTAATGCTGACCCCGGCTGTACGAATCCTTGGGGACTATGGACAACCCCGCAGAGCTGGCAAACCGGTCAAACATATAATTGGGGGCGGACAGCTCCACCTCCATAATATAGCCTCCTACGGCGCGAACCTGCTCCACTCCCTGCACCAGCCAGTGAAAGGGTGTTCTGCTTCCCGCCTCCTTCAGCCGCAGCAGGCTGAACACGGCATCCTCCGCCGTCATTTCCCGGCCATGGTGAAACCGCACGCCCTTGCGCAGATAAAAGGTCCACAGCATTCCGTCCCCGGAGAACTCCCAATGGTGGGCCAAATGGGGCATAACCTTACCGCTTTCGGGCTGAACCCGCACAAGGGTGTCAAACAGCTGCCGGACCAGATGCATGTCCTTGGAATATATCATCCGCGTAGGGTCCATGGTCAGCAGCGGCGCATAATAAGGCAGCCGCAGCACCTCCAGCGGCCGGCTCCGGCCACTGACCTCCTGAAACCCGAAGGCTCCTCCCAGCCACTGGAAAAAAGCTTCCTTCTCCCCTGGCTCCATTCCCGGCAGCCCCACCAGCTCCAGCGCTTGCTTGATGTTCTCCTCCTGTACCAGCCGCATGGCCTCCTTCCGGATGAGCGTGCCGGAATCCTCCAGCAGCACAAGCTCCGAATGGTTGCCCCGGCCCCGGCCCGGCTTCCACACAATCCAGCTTTGGGCGGCCATTTTATGGAGAATAAACTTCACATTGCGCTCTGAGCAGTAAAAAATACCGGACAGCCTTTCCAATGTAACGGGCAAACCTCCGCGGGCCTCCGGCAGCTCTGTATGCAAACGGTGATAATATTCAATGAGTTGCATGCTTGTCCACCCTGTCCAAATGTTCTCGTTATAAAAGAGGAAATAATTATAATCAATTATACCCTTTTTATCCCCTTTTGTATCTGCAAAAATAAAGGAGAAGAAAATAAAAAGGAAGTGTATCACATGGAACCCAATATTTATCAGATGGAAAAATGGATGGCGGAAGAGGAAGGCCGGCTCCGGGATAACTGCCGGTGGCTTCTCACCTGCAAAGCAAGCAGCAGCGCAAAAAGACCGGCGCTGGGTCCGGTCTTGATCTGGTTCGGATTAAAACGGCGGACAAAAGCCTGATCCCCTATCTCTCTCCCGCATAATAGGCTCTGGTCATCATCTCCGCCACCCGGCTGGTGCGGATGGCCGTTTCCCCGGTGCTTAATGCGCATCCCCGGCCCAGAAGCTCGTCCACAACGGTTTGAATCAGCGGCTGCTGCACATGGGGCGGGTGTGCCAGGCTAACCTTCTGCTCCTGATCCGCAGTCCGCAGCACCACAGGCTTTTCCTCAAAGGTGGAAAACCGGATGCTGCCCTTGGACCCGACGATTTCATTGTATTCCTCATCCGCATACCCGTTGAAGCACCAGATCCCTGTCCCCTGCACCCCGGATTCGAAGACATATTCTCCCGATACCGTATCCTCGGCGGAATAAGGGCTGCCCGTATTGGAGGCGCGGCCGTTCACATCACGAATCGGCCCCAGGAGATAATCCAGCAGATCCAGTGTATGGCTGCCCACATCCAGAAACAGCCCGCCTCCGGAAATAGCCGGATTCACCCGCCACACCTCTTCTCCCGTCTGTGCCAAGGGTTTGGCCATATGTACGGTCCGCACAAACCGGAGATCGCCGATAGCTCCCTCGTCCAGCCATTTCTTCACTTGTTGGAATCTTGGCAGCCCGCGGCGGTAAAAAGCCACATAAAGGGGAACTCCCGCCTCCCCGCAAGCCTCCATCATGGCGGTGCATTCCGCCGTATTCATGGCCATCGGCTTCTCCACGTACACAGGCTTCCCGGCACGGGCGGCAGCAAGGGCATATTCCTTATGGGAGGAGGGTGGGGTAGCCACATATACCGCATCCACCTCCGGATCGGCAATCAGCTCATCCGCCGATCCGTACCAGCGGGGCACTCCATGCCGCCGGGCATAGTCCTCCGCCAACGCCGCATTTCTTCTCATTACGGCAGTAAGCCGGGACCCCTGCGCCTTCTGCAGCGCCGGGCCGCTTTTTACCTCCGTCACGTCTCCGCACCCGATAATTCCCCAACGAATGATCTTCTCCAACCTTCACGCCTCCTTTGTCATCCCCAACGGACCACTTATAAATGTCCGCATAACCATCCGTCGAGCCTGTCTTGCTCCAATAGTATCATGAAACCCGCCGGGCTCACACTTCACTTTTTGGGAATGGTTTTTGCTCTGTTCCGGGCAAAGTGCTAATATGGAAGAACGAGAGGCCCAAGCTTAGCGCTTCAGGCCCTAATGAGGTGAACAGGAAATGAGATATTCCGCCGACCACATCCCCTCCATCCTTGTCCTGACGGGCAATCTGGGAGACGGTCACCGCCAGGCGGCCCACGCCATTGCAGAGGCTGCCGCAGAACTCTATCCCGGCGCCCGCATCCGGGTAGTGGATGTGATGGACGGCACCCATCCGCTCCTTCACCGTCTGGCCCAATGGAGTTTTTATATATGGATCACCAGGCTGCCCTGGCTTTACGGCTTTTTGTTCCGCCGTACCCAACGGGACAGTCTTCTCTCACGTTGTCTTAACCGCCTGCCCCTGTGCAGCACGAGGCGGATCGTCCGGCTGGTGGCAGAGATAACCCCCGTTGCCATAATCAGCACCTTCCCCGCCGCCTCCGCCGCCGTGGCGCGGCTGAAGAGCAGGGGCCGGATCAAGGTGATGACAGCCACCGTTATGACCGATCATACATCCCACAGCTATTGGCTCCACCCCGCCACCGACCGGTATATTGTCGGCTCCGAGCATGTCCGCCGGCTGCTTCTGGAATGGTCTATCCCCGACCGGAAAATTGCTGTGACGGGCATCCCCATCCGGTCGGCCTTCCATTCTTCCTATGACCGCAGAGCTATCCGCACAGCGCTTGGCCTGAAACCGGATCTGCCTACCGTGATGATCATGGGAGGCGGCGGCGGGCTTATCGGGGGAGACTGGGCCCGGCTGCTTCAGGACCCCGGCCTGCTGGCGCTGCCCCTCCAGGTAATCATCGTCTGCGGGCGCAATGATAAGCTGAAGGCCAAGCTGGCCCGGGAATTGGAGGAGTACCCCCACCCGGTTCAGCTCACCGGGTATGTGGACAACATTCCGGAGCTGATGGCCGCTTCGGACCTGCTGGTTACCAAACCCGGCGGCCTCACCAGCTCGGAAGCTTTGGCCTCCGGCCTGCCGATGCTGTTGTACAAGCCCCTGCCCGGCCAGGAGCTTGACAACGCCGCTTACCTAACGGGTATCGGTGCAGCCCTCCAGGCCAAAGGCCCGGAGGAGTTCACGGCTCAGCTCTCCCGTCTCTTGACCCATCCTGCGCTGCTGGCGCAAATGAAGTCCTGTGCGCGGCTCTACAGCCACAAGGACTCCGCAGAAGGCGCCGTGCGCGAGATTCTGGAGGCTGCCGCGAGAGTCAGCCCGGAGAATATACCCGTAAGCAAACGGATATTGCGCCGCCACAGCGTCAGCCGCTAGCAATGTGGGCAGTGCTGCTGGGCTAACCGGACACATGATCTGTTATTTTGCGGTATTTCGCACTTTTGAGAGTTTCGAGGACACACGATCCGCTATTGCTCCGAGAAAACGTCTAAAGCAGCTATTTTTCAGCTCATTACGGATCCTCTGTCCGTGAAAATTAAAAAAGTGCGGCTTTCCACGAATTAACGGAACCACGGTCCGCGAAAGCTTATCCACTCTTCCAATACGATCTCGCATGTAAAGGTTCGTGCCGCATAAATGCCGCGATACTTGCCGCCAACAAGAAACCCGCCAGGACATTCTCCTGGCGGGTTTCTTGTGCTATAGCGGGTATTAATATCCCCGCAGCTCCTTACATGGCAATCGCATCCTCCATTTGTGTGGAAGCGGCGGATTGCTGCTTGCGGAAGTGAATGATGTAATAGGTCAACGTGATGGCAGCCATAACCGCCATGTAGACCAGCAGCAGCAGAGCACTTTGGTTGAAGTCGCTCATTTCGCCGCTGGAGATTACCGCCTTGTAGCCTTGGACGGAGTAGGTCATAGGCAGCCATTTGTTGATCACTTGCAGCGGTCCGGGAATCAGCTCTACCGGGAAGGTTCCTGCGCAGGTGGTCAGCTGGAGAATCAGGATGACAATGGCCACGAACCGGCCGGGATTGGCGAACATGGACACCAGCATTTGAATCATGATCATAAAGGTCCAGCTGGTCAGCACGGTAAGCACGAAGTAAAGCGGCATATTCTGGAGTGTCAGGCCCAAGCCCCATTTGATCACCACGGCCATCACCAGCGCTTGAATCAAACCGATGAACAGCATAGTGCCCAGCTTGCCGAAGTACCAGCTTGCACCGGAGCGGGGACGGACAGCAGGCTCCTTCACCGGGAACACGATGGTGAGCAGAAGCGCACCCACGAACAGGCCCAGGCTCATGAAATAAGGGGCGAAGCCGGTGCCGTAGTTGGGCACCTCCGCCATCTTCTGTTCTTCAAAAGCCACCGGCTGGGAGAAGGCAGTATACAGCTTATCATTGCCGTTAATAGACGAGGTTTGCACCGAAGCATCCTTCAGCTTGCCGGAAAGCTCTCCTGTACCGCCGGCTACGGTTTGTGCGCCGTCAGTCAGCTTCTTGGAGCCTTCGTTCAATTGCACGGTACCGTTGGCCAGCTGGCCGATGCCGTTTTCGATTTGCGCCAGACCCGCCTTCAGCTGGGCGCTTCCTGGCGCCAGCTGGCTTGCGCCGTCGGCCACAGACTTGCTGCCGGCCGCAGCCTCATTCAGCTTCGCATCAAAGGTGGCGATACCGGCATTCAAGGTTTTTTGCCCCTCAGCCAGCTGTCCGGCTCCTGCTGCCAATTGCTTCTGGGCAGTGGCGGCGGAATCGGCGCCTGCCGCTACTTGCTTGCCCGCCTCCACCAGCTTGGCGAAGGAAGGATTCTCTGCCAGCTGCGGCATAGCTGCTGCCAGCTGCTCGAGACCCGCGGACAATCCGGCTGCACCGGTTTTCAATTGGTCCAAACCGGCAGAGGAAGCAGTAAGTCCGCCGTTCAGCTGGGCGGCGCCTTCCTGGGATTGGGCTGCGCCCTGTACAATAGCCTGATGGCCGGCAGCCAATTGCTCCATGCCGCCGCTTACGGTAGAAGCGCCCTTTTGCAGCTGGGTCAGACCATCATTCAGCTTGGTTGCACCGGTATAAAGCTGCACGGCACCGGATTCCAGAGGCTGGGCTCCGGCGGTCAGCTTGCCCAGGCTTTCATCCAGCTGCTCCAGGCCTGAAGCCACACTGCCTGTGCCTGCGGAGAGCTTGGAGGCCCCGTCGGCCGCTTGCGCCAGGCCTTCGGATAGTTTGCCCACACTGGCAAACAGGGTTTCGGTATACGTTTTGGTCAATTCGGCAGACAATTCACCCTTCATACGCTCCACGGCGGTTTTGCCGATTTGGGCAGCCAGGAAGTTGCTGCTTTCGTTAGGGATATAACGGAAGGTGGCAGGCTGCGGATCGGCACCCAGCACCTCAGTAGCTTTTTGCGAGAAATTCTCCGGGATTTCGATGGCCATGTAATATTTATGGTCCTTCAATCCCTTCTCCGCCTCATCCTGGGAAATGAAATCCCAGCCGAAGGCCGGATTGCTCTTCAGCTTCTCCACGAACTGGTCCCCGATGGACAGCTGCTTGCCCTCGAAGGCGGCGCCTTTGTCCATATTGACTACTGCGACGGGAAGCACATCCATTTTGGCGTAAGGATCCCAGAAGGTCCACAGGAACATGAAGCTGTACAGAAGCGGCACCAGCGCAACGGCGCTCACTGAAATCAGAACCTTTTTATCCTTGGCAATAGAGACCAGCTCATGAGAGAACTGGCGGAAGCTTTTGCTCATATGGTTCACTCCTTTTAAAAAACTCTCTTTTTATAAAATATAGGGTTGACCAATTTGTTCAATTAGTCATTTTTATCCGAAAAATAAAGCCGTTTGAGGGTGTCTTTTTAAACAGACCCTAGCGGACGGCCAATCCTTCAAACAAGTAAACATGGAAAAACTCCGAAATTTGATCCTTCGTCAGCGGGCCGTGGGTCCGGTCCCAATCATACACAAAGGACACATACATCTTCAGGATGACGAACGCCGCGACCTGCGGATCACAAGGCCTGATTTCTCCCTGCTCCATAGCGGTTCGGACGTTCTTCTCGAGGAAACCCAGAATGGCTCCCTCCAGCGATTTCATCCCTTCCTGAGCCTTGGCGGTTCCCATCTCGCTGATTTCGTGGGAAAGCCGGATCAGCAGTTCGTGGTTGCTGCGGAACCTGTAGAATTCCTCCAGCACCCGCTCCAGCTTTTTGATAAAGGTAAGCTCTTCCTGGATCACCTGGTCGGCAATCCACTTCATTTCCTGGATCACGTCCATCATGATAGCGTCAAACAGCTCTTCCTTCGTAGAAAAAAACGTATATATCGTGCCCTTGCCGACCCCCGCGATCTTAGCCACCTGCTCCATCGTCGTAGCCTTGTAACCGAACAGGGCAAAAGATTTGGACGCAGCCTCAAGAATCCACTTCTTGCGGTCAGCCGCCATTGCGATTCTCTCCTCCCCCCGAAAAAATGACTATAATTCAATTTTGGTCAACCGGTCATTTTCATTATATGCACATTGCCCCATGAAATCAAGTGGTTTGTGGATCAAAGGGAAGAATGATTTCTACAGTAGTCCCTTGACCTGGCTGGCTTTGAATGTGAAAGGTTCCCTTATGGTTGTCCACAATCCGGCGGCAGATCATAATGCCCAGTCCGTTGCCGCTTTCCTTGGTGGTAAAAAAGGGCTCCCCAATCATTTTCAGATCCTGGCTTTCGATTCCGCAGCCCGTATCGGTAATCTGCAGGCGGATATACGGCGGGGCGCTTTCCACCTCAACAGTAAGCTTTCCTCCATCTTCGGTCATGGACTCCAGGCCATTCTTGATTACATTGACCAATACCTGCTTGATTTGGTTCTCGTCACAGGAAATCAGCGGCACATTGGGGGGACAGCGGAATTCCAGCTCTACTCCGGCTCCCGTCGCCTGGGCTTCAAACAAACGTAAATTATCGCCGATAATACCGCAAATGGACTTCAGGGCAAACTTGGGTCCGGACGGCCGCGCCAGGAACAGAAACTCATTCACCAGCAGATTGATCCGGTTCACCTCGCCTAACATCAAATCAATCATCGGAGCGTGATTGATTTGGGTACCCTTCTTCATCAGCTGGAGATAGCCGGAAATCACGGTTACCGGGTTGCGGATTTCATGCACCACGCCCGCCGCCATTTGGCCTGCAACCGACAGCTTCTCGGTGTTGGACAGCTGGAATAGGATGCTGTGGATTCTCCGCAGAATAACTACGATGAGACTGGTCAAGAAGGCAAGTCCTCCCCAATAGGAAAACTCCGGAAAGGGGCTTTCCAGCATCAGCATCTGTCTGATAATATCTCCTGCACCGAAAGCGCAGAATATTGCCAGCCCGGCCAGCACCTGTCCTGCATCCTTGTCATTCTTCCAGGCGATCCGGCCGATGCGGACCACTGTGATGATAATGCTCACCAACAGCAGAATCTGATAAAGCAGCAGAAAAACCGCACCCCTCATAAAGTGGAGGGACACAAACGGGAGTCCAATGGCCCCGCTGAAGAGGTGGATTCTGCTTAGCCGGAATTTGATGCCTCCCGACTCCGGGAACAGCTGTTCCGTAAATCTCAAAACAGCCGTTACAGACAGCACCAGGAAAGCCAGCTCGAAGACCATCCAAAATTCGGGTGAGTCTATCAGGGTGTAAACCAGCATGGTCCGGGATAAGGTATAGAGTCCGAATGCCCCGGCAAAGCAGGCAAAGGATAACAGATAGCTCTGGCGGATCCGCAGGCCTGCCAGGCAGGAGATCAAGCCGATCATGATATAGAAGCTGCCCAGGATAAACCGGACACCCTGTTTTTTGATGAAGGATAAGGTTAAGTCCGATTCCGAAGCCAGAAGCGGCGTCTGCAAAAGCCCGATATCCTTGCCGGTGGAATAAATCCGGACGGATAAGAGCTTGCCGGGAGCATCGTCAGGCAAGGAAATCATTCTTGGCGGAGTCCCAATGTAGCGTGGATGCGCCCCCTGCATTTCGCCATGACGGAACAGCAGCTCCCCGTCCAAATAGACCTCAAACAGCTGGCTGGCTTGCACCAAAACAGTAGGGTCGTAGCCCGCATTCTGGGGCAGTCTTGTCCGCATCCAGAGAATCTGTCTGCCTTCCCTGCCGGGGGGATTGATCAGACGGGCCGTTTTCTCCCAGCTGCCCTCATCGGGCATATTATCGTTTGCGGAAGGGCTATATTCACTCCAGGCATACTCCCACTCAGCCAGCTCAAATGCTGAACCCTGGGTTTTAGCCCGCCGGATAGCAGGAGTCTGGTTATCGTCTTTATATTGTACGGCTAACGGGGCGATTATGGACAAAACGATCAGGCTTACAAGAAGCAATAGGATTGGTTGCCCTTTTTTCATTTCCATAGTCCCTTTTTTAGGCAGAATTTTGTAGAATTATGTCTTTCTGCCCCTATCATACCTGAAAATGATTGTGCTGGATATGACATTTTTATTTGTAATTGAAATATCCCTCTGGAGGCTGTTGCGAAATAAAAATCGTCAATTTTCCGACAAAGTTCCCAAACCATGGAGAAGCCGCCAACAAATTAGGGTGCCTATTTTCTGACAGCTCCTTACCCGTTGGTTTTCCCCCAAGGAGGGGATTTCATGTAAGGACGGTCTCTTTCAGCCTGTCCATACATCAGACTTTCAGCTATGATAATGGTATATCTAATTCTTCCATAAAGGAGCGAAAAGCATGAAAAAGCATGCGTTGATATTAGGCGCAACCGGAATGGTGGGAACCCAGCTGGTGCGCCAGCTGGCGGAGGACCCGGACTACGGCAGGGTAACGGCATTAGTCCGCCGGCCGCTGCCTGCGCCCCACCCTGGAGTGGAAGAGGTGACCGTCGATTGGGACAAGCTGGAGGAGCACAGCCATGTGTTCTCAGCTGATGCAGTATTCTGCTGCCTCGGCACCACCATCAAAATAGCCGGGACCAAAGAGGCGTTCCGCCGGGTGGATTTGGAATATCCGCTAACCGCCGGCCGGCTTGCCAAACAATCCGGCACCCGCGCCTTCGCCATTATTTCCTCCTTGGGCGCTGATGAAGGCTCCCCTTTCTTTTATACCCGGGTCAAAGGGGAAATGGAACGCAGGCTGGGAGAACTAGGCCTTCCGGCCCTGTATATTCTCCGCCCCTCTCTCCTGACGGGACAAAGGACCGAGAACCGCCCCGGTGAACAGGCAGCAGCAGCCATCAGCCGGACTATGCCCTTCCTTTACTCCGGTCCCTTCCGCAAATATAAGCCTGTAGAGGCGGATGTGGTAGCTGCCGCCATGAGAGGTGCCGTGAAGCAGGGAGAGGCCGGTATCCGCGTCTATCCTTCGGCAGAGCTTCCCGGTTTGGCTGCCAAAGCATAATAAAACGCTCCTCCAGCCTTCTTCCTCCGTCAGAGGAGGGTGAAAGCCGGAGGAGCGCTGAAGCGGCCTGTTATTCCCCGGCAGCAGGAGTTCCTTGAACCGGCAGTGGTTTAGCCGGTGCTTGTGCTTTTGGGGCAGTCAGCCCCTGAATCAGCTGGTTCAGGTCAAGCCCCGATACTTCCTTCAGCATCTTGGGGGCAGTAGCCATCAGCTCGGTGACATAATTGCTGACCCGGGCCGCACCCTCTCCCTTGCCTGTATCCACAACAGTCAGCTGATCGATGGAGCGGATGGGGTCGGCTATCTTGCCTGCCAGCTCCGGCAGCATCTTCACGACAATATCCAGCACGGCCGCCTCGCCGAACTTCTGGAAGGCATCGGCCAGCTTCTCCTTGGCCTCCGCTTCTGCAAGACCCCGCAGCCGAATGACCTCTGCTTCGGCCGTACCCTTGGCCCGCTCGGCATCGGCGATGGCAAGACCCTCCAG
>JAQSYT010000269.1 GCA_029256065.1 Paenibacillaceae bacterium | reverse complement strand
TTGGCCTGCACGGTCATCTGCTTGTGTGAAGCGTCAAATTGCTGGCCTCCGGCACTACCGAGCTCGATCTTGCGGAGCGGAATTTCATCCTCACGGCCCGTCACAATGGGCAGCTCCTTGTTTTCCGTGCGGGCTGTTATCCCTTCCGCCTTCACCTCCGCAGGCGCTGCCTCCAGCTCCATGACTTGGCTCTCCATCCTGCTGGAGGAGACCGTAACCCGGATGCTGCCCGAAGTCAGTGTGGCGCCAATAATTGCCATCAGCTTGCCGCTGAACAAACGCCGGCTCAGGCCTTTGTACGGGTCATAATCCGTGCTGTCCCCGTTGTCCAGCCCCAGCAGCCGTCCGGCTCCGGATACCTCAACCTGCACCCGGTTATTGGCATTGTCCACCGTCTGCCCGGCTTCATCCACCATCTCAATTTCCACAAAAACAAGATCTGTGCCGTCAGCCTGCATCTGGAGCTTATCCGGTGTCAGCCGGAGCTTCCTTGCGTCACCGAAGGAGGAGCGGCTGGCAGTGGCAATAACCTGCCCGGCTTCATCATAAGCAATCGCAGTCACTACGCCGTCCTGGTAAGGCAGCTTCCACCTGCCCACCAGCCGGGTTCCGTGGGTATGATCGATATCATGGGTGCCTACCGTTTCTCCGTTAAACTGAAGCTCGACCCGCGGCGCATTGGATACGGCGCACACATCGATAATCTGCCCCGGGTTGAAGTCCCAATAGGGGAATAGATGGACCATCGGCTTTGTTATATAATCTGTCCACTCGGCCTGGTACACATAATAAGAATCCTTGGGAAACGTAGCGGTATCGATCTGCCCGAAATAGGAGTTCTTGGTATGATAGGGTGTCGGCTCCCCAATATAATCGAAGCCGCTCCAGATAAACTGCCCCAGAGAAAAGGGTGTATCCCGGTCCGCAATAATGCAAGCCTCCGGCGATTTGGCTCCCCAGCTTGTGGGACTGTTGCCCAGGGCCGAGCATTGCTCATCATCATCCGCCAGGATGGAACGCTCCACCGGGAAGCGGTAGATGCCGCGGCTTTGCACTACGGAGGAGGTTTCACTTCCATAGATGATCCAGTCGGGATGCTGCTCATGATGCTTCAAGTAATATTTCTCCGCATAGTTATAGCCGGCCAGCTTCACAATATCCGCGCATTTCTGGGCGTTCTCCCAGGGCATATAATTGGAGCCGATAGTGATGGGCGCATTCCCCTTGGGATCATGCAGCCTCACCTGCTCCATCAGCTGCCGGGTAATGGTCTGGCCCCGGTCATCTGCATGAGTGTCATATATCTCATTGCCAATGCACCACATCAGGAGGCTCGGATGATTCCTGTCCCGCCGTACCCAGCTTTTCACATCGGCAGCCGACCATTCCCGGAAAAACCGCCCGTAGTCAAAGGAGGTTTTGCTCCGCTCCCACATATCGAAGGATTCGGATACGATCAACAGCCCCATTTCGTCGGCGAGATCCATCAGCTCCGGAGCAGGCATATTATGGGCCGTACGCACCGCATTAACGCCCATCTCCTTCAATATCCGGAACCGCCGACGGGCGGCCGCTTTGTTGAAGACAGCCCCCAACGCCCCAAAATCATGGTGCTCACAGGTCCCGTTCAGCTTCATCCGGGCGCCGTTCAGAGAAAAGCCCTGCTCCGGGTCCAGCTCCATAAACCGGAAGCCCACCGGATTGGTTGCGGTTTCAATCTGCTCTCCGCTTTCCGCCTTACATAGGACAGTAACCAGGCTGTACAGATGGGGTTCATCCGGGCTCCAGAGCAAAGGCTTCTCCACCCGCAGGGTCTGCCGGTTCACTTCCGTTCCCCCAGCCTTTACCGGAACGGCATCCCCGATACCCACGGCTACTGCTTGCTCCCCGTACAGAAGAGTATGTGTAATCTTCAGCTCTTCCCCGCCGCAGATTTCCGTTTCCACCTCCAGAAGCCAAACCGGGTTCGCCTTCCGCGTGTGGATATAGATGCCGTCTGTAGCGATATAGCTGGCAGACCGGGTTTTTAGCCAGACATTGCGGTAAATCCCGGCGCCGGAATACCATCTGCTGTTGGGGCTTTGATGCACGACCTTCACGATGATCTCATTGCTGCCTTCCGTGAGGGCTGCTGTAATGTCATACTCGAACGAGGAATAGCCGTACTTCCATTCCCCTGCAAAGCTCCCATTTACGAATACGGCGGAATCCATATACACCCCGTCAAAAGCAAGCCACAGCCGTTTTTCCTGCAGCTCTTCCCGGGAGCATACAAAGCGCTTGCGGTACCAGCCGATACTGTTCTCGTAAAGATTGAGCGTATCGTAAATCAGCCAATCATGGGGCAAATCCACAGCCTTAAAGGACAGGCTGCTCCATTCCGCCGTTTCAAGGCTGCTTTTGGCAAATTCCCAACCATCATTAAAGAGCTTGATCTGGTTCATGACTTATCTCTCCCTGGATGAGGGGCTGCCCTTAATCGGCAACAAGACAGTCCCTAATCAAATTGGAATAACCCCTTCTCCCGGATATGATGAACCGGAACATCCGGATAACGCTCGGCCAATCTCTGCGCCAAAGCCTTCATGCCCGGCTCCTCGCTTTCTGCATGGCCCAGCACTATAACGGCCCGGCGCTGCCCCTGGTGGAGCCCCTCCCGGACATACTCCGGCGTCTCCCATTCCTGGCCTTCGCCATAAACCACCAGCTCCGCCTGCTCCTGTTCGAACAGAGGGACAGCCAAAGCAGCGCCTCCCCGGTAGCCCGCCAATAACCCAACGCGGGTAAGCCTCATCTCCGGATCGCCCATATACCGTACATAAGGAATGCCCAGTCTCTGCTTCACATGCCGGATCACATCCTGCAAGGAGGTTTGCGGAAGCTCCAAAAGCGATGCCGCAGGCTGATGCTTGCGGACATAGTCCTCCCATTCCAGCTCCCGGACCAGCCCTTCCGTAATGCCGTCGGGCTTGTACCGGTGCCAATAGTCGTGGAAGCGGAATACGGCAATGCCCGATTTCTCCAGAAATTCCTTCTTGGCCCGGTAAACCTCTCCCCCTCTTGTTTCTGCCGCCTCATCATGATGGGCAAAAAACAGTCCTTCATGGGCAATCACCAGATTGGCATTCCGCTCCAGAGCCTGCTCAAGCACATGCTGTGTCGGCATAAAGGTGGTGACAATGCCTGTTACCTTCATGGACGGATCCCCGCATTTCAGGGTGTCCACCGTTTGCTCCAGCCGGCCCACCGGCGCAATCAAAGCGTCGATGACCATTTGTACGGTTGGTTGAGCCATTCTTGCGTCCTCCTCGCATTGCTGCGGTATCCGGCCCGAGCAGCATATGGCGGATATCATCTTGTATACAAGCACTTTTTTGCAAGCGCTATCAAATCGCTTTGTTATAGCAACACAATCCTCTATCTCCATTACACAACTCCCGGTAAAAGCAAAAAGCCTCCCCCAAAAGCCATCCATGCCGCTTCAAGGGCAGCATCACGGAGGATGAAATTCCAGGGGAGACCCCCGCAAACGGAACAACCGGCTGCGGGGTTTCCCTGTCAGCTTACATATTTGGCGATGGTGCTGCGGACCGCACCGGGGCCTGCCAGCATCTCGTGAAACAGGCCTTCAATCTTGTCAGCCAGGCCGGCTTCCTCCAGAGATACTCCAAAAATCTGCGTATTGCCCAGAATCGTCCGGACATTGGAAGTCTTGTCCCCCAGTGCGGTACCCTGAAGCTGTGCCTGCAGGTCGGCAAGCAGCGGATCGGGGCTTAACGTGAAGGAGTTGCCTTGGTCATCCACACCAAGCAGGTAGCGGCACCAGGCGGCAATAGCCACGGGAATGGCGCTAAGCGTTGCAGGGGCCAGCTCTTCACTGCGCATATAGGATTTAATGGTTTCACCGAACCGGATGCCTACCTTCTGGGAGGTATCCGTGGCAATCCGCTGCGGTGTATCAGGAATAAACGGATTGGCAAAACGTTCGTTGATAACCTCGTCCAGGAAGGTTTTCGGGTCGAGAATCCCCGGGTTCACTACAACGGGAAGTCCTTCCTTATAGCCGATTACCTCCACAAGCTTGCGCAGCACCGGATCCTTCATTTCATCAGCAATCAGGGTGTAGCCCAAGAGACAACCGGACACGGCCAAAGCCGTATGCAGCGGGTTGAGGCAGGTAGTGACCTTCATGGTTTCCACCTTGTTCACGGTATCCCGGTCAGTGAACATCACTCCGGCTTCCTCCAGAGGGGGACGCCCGTTGGTGAAGCTGTCTTCAATGACCAGATATTCGCTAATTTCTGCATTGACAAAAGGCGCCGTGTACGTATTTTTGGAGGTGATAACCGTATCCATACCACCGATTCCTTGTGCCAAAAGCGCCTCCTGCACCTTCTCCGAAGGGCGGGGGGTAATCTTGTCGATCATGGACAGCGGGAATGCAACTAGCTTTTCATTTTGCAGGTAGGCAGTGAAGCCCTCCTCCACCAGTCCGCGTTTGGCCCATTCAGCAGCGACAGTAACCATACTCTTCTTCAGCTTATCGCCGTTATGGGAGCAGTTGTCCATGCTCACGAAGGTCACAGGATATTTGCCCTTGAGATAGCGTTTATAGGCCAATGCCGTAACCACACTCATAATATGGACCGCTTGCTCTGGTCCCTTATCCAGGTCCTGGGAAACAATACCCAGGTAACCGCCGTCCGGTCCGGTAATGGCGTAGCCTTTTTCTGTAATGGTGAAGCTGGCCATTTGGAGAGTCGGATTCTCGAAAATGGACACCAATCGGCTGAATTCCTCCACCCGGCTGCGGTCTGCCGCGATGGCATCCACAATGCTGGCCACTATCTTTTTCTGAAAATCACCTTTGGCATTCATCAGCACCAGCAGAGTCAGATTGTCGCAAGGCTTGTACACCTTGTCGATCATTTCCAAATCAAACACCTCTGCGGCAATAATTCCTGTGGAGGCTTTGCCCTCATCCAGCAGCTTCTGATGGGCATTGGCTACAAACCCTCTAAAAATATTACCCGCTCCGAAATGTACCCATTCCGGTTGGGCCGCAGTTTTGGCGGCTGCCTCTGCCGGGTTGAACCGGGGCAGCTCTACTCCTGCAGCCTCCCATTCCTTCGCGTTGCCAAGACTCGCCAGATTAAGCGTCAGCAATTTACTTCACTCCTTTGGTATTCTCCAGACTGTCCCAAACTCCCAGCAAATACATAATACCCATAGCACGGTCATAGAGTCCATAGCCAGGACGGCAAGTTTTCTCCTCGCCCCACAAATGTCTGCCATGGTCCGGCCGCACATAGCCGGTGAAGCCGCTTTCGTGGTAAGCCTTGACTACCTCCGGCACGTCCACGCTGCCGTCGCAGCCCCGGTGGGAAACCTCGATAAAGTCGCCGTTTTCGAATACTTTCACATTGCGGATATGGGCAAAATAAATACGGTCGTGGAATTCCCGAATCATAGCAGGCAGATCATTCTGCGGATTGGAGCCCAAGGAGCCGGTGCAGAAGGTCAGGCCGTTGTATGGACTGTCTACTGCATCCAACAGGCGGCGGATGGTATCGCGGTTGCGGACAATCCGCGGCAATCCGAAGATAGGCCATGCGGGATCATCGGGATGAATAGCCATGCGGATGTTTGTTTCCTCACAAACAGGCATCAGCCGGTTGAGGAAATACACCAAATTCTCGAACAGCTTTTCCTCGGTTACACCGGCATAAGCGGCAAACAGGTCATCCAGCCTGGCCATCCGCTCCGGCTCCCAGCCGGGCATGGTAAAATGGCCTGCGCCTGCCAGGATTTTTTCCGCCATTTCCTTGGGATTCTCCGTAATGGCAGCCTTTTCATAGAACAGAGCATTGGAGCCGTCCGGGAGCTCCTTATACAAGTCGGTCCGCGTCCAGTCGAAAACAGGCATGAAGTTATAACAGATCACCTTCACGCCCACCGTAGCAAGCTTGCGGATGGTGTCAATATAGACATCAATGTAATGGTCGCGGCTGGGTAAACCAATCTTGATATCGTCATGGACATTGACGCTTTCCACCACCGCGGGACTGAAGCCCTTAGCAGTGATTTTGTCCACTTCCGCCTGAATCCGGTCCATCTCCCAAACCTCTCCGGCCACCTTATCGTGCAAAGACCAGACGATACCCTTTACACCGGGAATTTGCCGGACGTGATCCAGGGTAATGGAATCATTCCCTTCTCCATACCATCTCCAAGTCATGTTCATCTGCGGAATCCTCCTAAGGATAAAATCATCTTGTATACAAGTTCGATTTGATCATAAGCGACAACCCTTCCTTGTGTCAACCACCATATTTGCAGGGAAAACGGAGGAACATCAGGGGATTCGGCCTTCTGCGTCATCATTTCCTTTCAGATTGCAAAAAACTATTGTATACTAGATTTTGCACTCCTTTATCCTGCAGAAACAGGGGACTATTATGCGCAAAGAAGAAATCCTGCATACACTTAAACGGGATATCGTGACTCTGGCGTTGAAGCCCGGCACCGTTCTCAGTGAAACAGTCATGTCCGAGCAATTTCAGATCTCACGGACTCCCTTGCGGGATGTCCTCAAACAGCTTGCCTTGGAGCAATACATTAATATTTATCCCAAAAAGGGAAATGTGGTTTCCTACATTAACCTGGAGTCGGTGGAGCAGATGATTTTCCTGCGCAGTGTGCTGGAGAAGGAAATTGTACAGAACCTCTCCGGCAGACTGCAGCTGCCCGGCATTCTGGAGCTGAAGGACAGCCTTGCCGCCCAGGAAAAGGCTATCGCTTCTGCAAATAGCTCATGTGAGCAGTTCCTGGAATGCGACGATGCCTTCCACCGGACTTTATTCCATTTAGCGGGACGCTCTTTTCTGTGGAATCTGCTGCAGCAGTCCAATGTCCACTATGCCAGATACCGCCGACTGCACCTGCTGAAGCAGGAAAAGCTCCAGGACATCCTCCGGGAGCACCACCGGATTCTGGAGGGACTGGTCCAAGGGGATGCCCTCCATCTTCCAGCCCTTATTGACCGCCATCTCCGGGAGGACATCAACTCCTTGTTCTTGCAGCAGAATTTCAGAGAATTCCTTCAGCCAGAGCTTCCTTAAAAGGACAGTGCCCAAAAACACAAACAAGCCGGCCCTGGCAAGCTCAGGCCGGCTTGTTTCACGGTAATTTGTCTTCAGGTACTTCCCTTTCACATATTCATACCAGCCCTTCTGAAACTCATCCTCGTTCCCTTCAGCAGACCTTGAAGCTCTTGCGGGTTTCGGAACTGCTCTGCCTCATATACAGCT
>JAQSYT010000268.1 GCA_029256065.1 Paenibacillaceae bacterium | reverse complement strand
CGATTCTGGCAGGCATCGCTCTGCTGTCGGTCCGTTATTTCCTGAAGTCCCGTAAAGAAGGCTGGGCCTTTATCATGACCGGCCTGACCATCGTGCTGTCAACGGTAACGGTATTCATGTGTCTGTATCCCCGGGTGATGATCAGCTCGCTTAACCCGGACTGGAACCTGACCATCCACAATGCCGCCTCCAATGAATACACTCTGAAGGTGATGACTGTCATCGCGCTGTGCACCATACCGCTGGTGCTGGCCTACCAAGGCTGGACCTACTGGGCATTCCGCAAGCGGGTCAGCATCAAGGACCACCTCGACTACTGATATGATGAAGCGTCTTATGAAAAGCGCGCCGGCCGCCCGTGTGTTATTTGCAGCGAGCGTATGCCTGGGTTTGGCCGGCGGCATATTGATTATTCTGGAGGCCGTGTGGATCGCCAGAATTACAGACCGGGCATTTTTGGGTGGGGAAGGGCTGGGGGAGCTTCTCCCCGCTCTTTTTGTTCTATTAGGCTGGATTGGCCTTCGGGTGCTGGTCCATATCGCCAGTGAATGGGTGTCTACGGACATGGCCGCCCGGATCAAGGAGGACCTGCGGGTCCGCATGGTGCGGAAGCTGGTGGAGCTGGGACCCCAAGCAGTAAAAAAGGAACGCAGCGGTGAGCTTCTCTCCACTCTATATGAAGGTGTGGAGCAGTTGGAGACCTTCCTGGCCCGGTATATCCCCCAGGTGGCTCTATCCACATTGATTCCCATTGCGGTGCTGTGCGCCACCCTGCGCATGGACCTCAGATCCACGCTGATTCTGGCGGTGACCATGCCGCTGTTGATCTTTTTCATGATTATTATCGGGATGACCACAAAGGCCAAAACGGCCAAGCAGTATAAGCTCCTGGGTCATTTGAGCGGCCACTTCCATGATGTGGTGCGGGGCCTGCCTACCCTGCGGATATTTAACCGCAGCCGGGAGCAGATCCGGATTATTGCCCGCATCGGCGAGGAGCACCGCAAGGCTACCATGGGTACCCTGCGGCTGGCGTTTATGTCCGCCTTTGTGATGGAGCTGTTCGCTACCTTGTGCACGGCTGTAGTGGCCGTGTTCCTGGGGCTGCGGCTGATTGAAGGCCGCATCGATTTTTATAATGCCTACTGCGTGCTGCTGCTGGCGCCGGAATATTATGGACCCGTGCGGGCCTTGGGCACCCAGTTCCATACGGGGATGAACGGGCGTATTGCTGCGGAGCGGATTTTTGATCTGCTGGATATGGAGCCGCCCGGCTGGACTGAGCGGGCTGACGGACGCAAGGCGGAGCCTGCGGTGGCCGGCGGCGGCTACCGGATCGAGCTGGCGGAGCTGGGCTTTCGCTATCCGCGGATAGCGAAGTCAGAGGACTTGGATTTGGATGAAGAAGAGCAAGAGAATGGGCAGGCAGCACGGGACAAGCCTCACGCAGATGATGCAGCGGGGGATCAAACGGAGCTGCCTGCGGCTTTGGCCGAAATCAGCCTGTCGGTGGAAGCGGGGCAAAGCGTTGCTGTCATCGGACATACCGGCGCTGGGAAAAGTACCCTGCTGGAGCTGCTGCAGGGCTTCCTGCGGCCTACGGAGGGAACCATCCGTGTGAACGGCACGGATATGGCGGAGCTGTCCATGGATTGGTGGCGCAGCAAGCTTGCGGTGGTGGCGCAGCAGACGCATCTGTTCCAGGGCACTGTGCTGGATAATATCCGTCTAGGATGCCCCGGCGCTTCGCGGGAAGAGGTATTGGCTGCAGCGTCGAAGGCAAGGGCGGATGAATTTATCGACCGGCTGCCGCAGGGTTACGACACGCCCATCGGCGAGGCGGTCCGTTTAAGCGGCGGCCAGATGCAGCGGCTGTCCATTGCCCGGGCGCTGCTCCGGGACGCGCCGGTGCTGCTGCTGGATGAGCCTACAGCGCAGCTGGATGCGCAGAATGAGGCGCTGGTGCAGGAGGCGTGGACAGAGCTGGTGCGCGGACGCACCGTCATTATGGCCGCCCACCGGCTGGATACGGTCCGTCATGCGGACTGGCTGGTGGTGCTGGAGCATGGCCGGATTGCGGAGGCCGGGCGGCCGGAGGAGCTGCTGGCCCGCAGCGGAAGTGTCTACGCCCGCATGGTGCGGGCACAGAGCGGGGAGGGGACGCAGGAGGTTCGGGCGTTGACGGCCGCGGAGGCGGATGTTGGTCAAGGGCCAGCATCGGCAGCAGCTGCCGGAGGAGGTGAGGCGTCATGAAGAGTACCTTCCGCCGGACGCTGGCTTTTGTCGGCCGGTACAAGGGCCGGGCTTTCCTGGCTGTGCTGCTGGGTTTTCTGACGATCGGCGCCAACATCGGGCTGATGGGTGCCTCAGGCTATCTCATCGCCAAAGCGGCCTTGCGGCCGGAGACGGTGCTGCTGATCTGGGTGCCCATTGTAGGGGTCCGCTTCTTCGGGCTCTCCCGGGGGGTATTCCGTTATTTGGAGCGGCTGGCCTCCCACGATGTGACCTTCCGGGTGCTGGCAGATTTGCGCACCTGGATATACAGCCGCATCGAGCCCCGCGGCACCGTGCTGCTGGAGGACCGGCGCAGCGGGGATGTGCTGGGGGCGGTAATCAGTGATGTAAATGAGCTGCAGAATTTTTATCTGCGTGTGCTCTCGCCGCCGCTGGTGGCGGTTTTGTCCGGGTTGTTGGGCATCGGCATTGTGGCCTGGTGGGACATGCGCTTCGGCCTGATCCTGGCCGTGATGCTGGTGCTGGCGGGGATAGCGGTTCCCGCCCTGTCCCATGTATCGGGGCGGCGGAGAGGCGAGGAAACCGCCGCCCGCCGCGGGGAGCTCTACGCCAACGCCAATGATCTGATCATGGGGCTGCCGGAGCTTCTGGTTTATGGCCGGGCGGAGGAAGCCGCCGGCCGGGTGGAGGCGGACCAGCACAGGCTGTCCGCCCTGCAGAAGGGACAGAACCGGACGGCCGCCGTGGCGTCCGGCATGATGGTGGCCTGCACACAGGCGGCCATGTGGCTCATGCTGCTGGCGGCCATTCCCCTGGTGGCCGCAGAAGCGCTTAGCGGCATAGCCCTGCCGGTGCTGGCCATGGTGGCCCTGGCCAGCTTCGAGGCAGTGGCGCCGCTGCCGCAAACCTTCCAGCAGTTCGGCGGCATCATGGCGGCCGCCTCACGGCTGTTCAACCTGGCGGATGCCGGCGGCGGTGCAGCCGGATCCGCAGATGAACCACAGGCTGCCGCTGATTCTGCGGCTGCCACCGGAACCACCGCCGCCAATCCCCTGCCGGCGGCAGGCTTCGCCATCGAGGTGGAGCACCTGATGTTCCGCTACGGGCCGGGGGAACCGGCTGCTGTAGACGGCGTCACCTTCGCCGTTCCCCATGGGATGAAGGTGGCCGTGGTAGGGGAGAGCGGCGCCGGCAAAAGCTCGCTGCTCCAGGTGCTGCTGAAGCTCCGGCCCTATGAGGCCGGAAGCGTGCGGCTGGCCGGGCAGGAGCTTGCGGCTCTGGCGGAAGAGGCGGTGCGGGACCGGTTCGCCGTGGTTTCCCAGCAGGTGCAGCTCTTCAATGAATCTGTCCGGGACAATCTCTTGCTGGCCCGTCCGGATGCCACGGACGAAGAGCTGCAGCAGGCGGCCATGGCGGCGCAAATCCACGACACTATCCAGCGTATGCCTGAGGGCTATGACACGCTGGTCGGGGAGTGGGGCTCCCGGCTGTCCGGTGGCGAACGCCAACGGCTGGGGCTGGCCCGGGCGCTGCTGCGCAATGCCCCGGTGCTCTTCTTCGATGAGCCTACCGCAGGGCTGGACAGCGTAACCGAGGAGGCCTTCCTGCGGCAGGCAGAAGCAGCCGCCTTCCCGGGTAAGTCTGTGCTGTGGATTACCCACAAGCTGACGGGGCTGGAGCGGATGGACCATATCCTGGTCCTCAAGAGCGGACGGATCGTGGAGCGGGGCAGCCACGAGGAATTGCTCCGCCTGCGGGGCGAATACTGGCGCCTGTTCCGCCTGCAGCAGGCAGAAGCGGTGTGGCAGGACGCAAGGTGCTAAACAATAATGGCTTGTAATCAGCGGCTGCCCTTTCGGGGACAGCCGCTCATTCATTTTAAAGGATGATAGCGCTCAACAAATGATTGCTAATTGCAAAATACGAGGGTGTTCGGCCGAATAGCATACAAGAATTGATCGCTATCTCCGTAAAATGAGATAAATGAAAGAGCATTTCTACAAATAACAATCATTTTATGATCGCTATTTGCAGTTTTATCAAGCCATCTGGTGAATAAGATACAAATGGTGCCGCTTACACCAGATTGAACCTAACCTGCTGTCAATCATAACCACCCTTCCATCTGTCAACAATCCCAAAGCGGCTGCCTATCACTACTTGACAGTGATAATGAGAATTGTTATCATCAATATCGGCTCGAAACCTTTTCTTGCCATTACATTTCATATAATAGGGGGACTTGTTGTGAATATACGCAATAACAGAAAGTGGTTTTCCATCTTGGCCGGTGTAACGGCCCTATCGTTAACCCTTGCCGCGTGCGGCAGCAATTCCGGGGGCACAGCCTCATCACCGGCAGCCTCGGCCCCAGCCGCATCCACATCCGCCGCAGCGCCAACGGCTGCAGCCTCCAAGGCTCCCGTGGAGCGCACTTTGAAGGATGGCCTGGGCCATGATGTGAAGATCCCCGCCAACCCGAAGCGCATTATCGCCTCCTATCTGGAGGATCATCTGATCTCCATCGGCGTTTTGCCCATCGCCCAATGGGGAACCTCCAAGGGGTCGAAGCAGGATTATCTGAACGACCATCTGTCTGCCATTCCGCCTGTTCCCAGCGACTTGCCGTTTGAGGCCGTAGCCGGCTTTAATCCGGATTTGCTGATCATCGGTGATACCAGCACCGTAGCCGGGGACAAATACAGTCAATACTCCAAAATCGCCCCCACCTTTGTCCTGGGTGACGAAATCAACGGCGACTGGCGTCAGGCGCTGCTGAAGGTCGGCGAGGTTCTGGACAAGAAGGCGGAAGCCCAGAAGGCCTTGGATACGTATGACCAAAAAGCCAAGGATGCCAAGGACAAGCTGCAAAAAGCCGCCGGCGCCAAGTCCGCCGCAGGAGTGTGGCTGGTAGGCAATAAATTCTTCGTGGTCAGCGAAGCCCGTTCCAGCGGGACCGTGCTGTACAAGGATTTGGGCTTTACCGTTCCCGCTGCGGTGAAGGAAATTTCCGCCGCAGGCAAGGCCAACTGGAACTCCATTTCCCTGGAAAAGCTGGCAACCCTGGATGCTGACTATATTTTCCTGATCAACAGCGATACTGCCACCGGCTCTGAAGCGCTGAAGGACCCGGTTTGGAGCACCATTCCGGCTGTTAAGAACAATCAGGTCTTCCAGTTTGACAAGGCCAAAAGCTGGCTGTACAGCGGAGCTGTAGCCAATTCCATGATCATTGACGATGTGCTGAAAAGCATCGTAAAATAAGCAAATATTGGACAGCGGACGGGTCACACCGTTTGCTGTCCTTTTTTTTCGGGGTATACCCGATGCGCCCATTTATGAAAATAACTCATGAAAATAAATTGACATTTCCGAGAGTTCTGATTATTATAAAAATACGCTTAGTTTTCGGCTGCGGCCGGAAAGCGGGGGAACCACGCAATTGGGGCGAGTCATCTTAAGATGTAGGGTACCATCTACCCGAGCCCGTCAGCTAACCTCGTCAGCAGGAGATGGGTCATCTTTGCTTATTATAAGTAGAGCCGGGCCCTGTTTAGTCAGGGCTCTTTTTGCGCTGTTCTACTATATGTTCTCCGACCCTTTCCAAATGAACCCCATGCTGGCGTCCGTGCGTCTGTTCCCTCCGCTTCCGCCGTAAGGCGCGAGAGAGATAAAACCAAATTCGGAAGGGAGACGGAACAACCATGATTAAAGCGATTATTTTTGATTTTGACGGAACGATTATTGATACGGAGACGGCTTGGTACGAGGCATTCCGGGACGCGTACCTGGAGCATAATGTGGATTTGACGGTGGAGCTGTACTCGGGCTGCATCGGAACCAGCCTCCATACGTTTAATCCTTACGAGTATCTCGTTACCGAATTGAAGCTGCCAGTGAATCTGGATGCGCTGCGCACCTCGGTCCGCACCCAACACTCCACCCTGATGGAGAAGGAGGAGCTCCGTCCCGGCGTGCTGGATTACCTGAAGGCCGCCAAGGAAGCGGGGCTGCGGATCGGGCTGGCCTCCAGCTCCTCCCGGGAGTGGATTGACCGGTTCCTGGAGAGGCTGGGGATCGCAGACTATTTCGAGTGCATCCGCACTGCCGACGATGTGCAGAAGGTGAAGCCGGACCCGGAGCTGTACCTGCAGGCATTGGCTTGTCTGGGAGTTGAACCCCATGAAGCGGTAGCCATTGAGGATTCTCCCAACGGAGCCCGGGCAGCTGTTGCGGCGGGAATGTATAGTGTGGTCATCCCCAACCGGATTACCTCCCTCCTGGAATTTGAACCGTGCAATTACCGGCTGGACTCCCTGAGCGATCTGGACATCCGCCACCTGCTGACCAATCCCCAAGGTACCTGAGCTTCCGTAAGCTTGCTGCCGCCGGGCCGGCTTCCTCCGGTCCGGACGGCTTGCGGCAACGGGGATAGAAGCTTTATTGCATAAATAGACAGAATATTCGAAAAATAAAGGAGTGGTGACATATGAAGGCAGTGCAATTTGGAGCAGGGAACATCGGCAGAGGCTTCATCGGCATGCAGCTCTCCGGATCAGGCTACGAGGTCTGCTTTGTAGCCCGCAACGAGCGGCAGATTGCCCTGCTTCAAAAGCGGAGAGAGTATACGGTCACACTGGCAGGTGCAGCACATGGGGAGGATGTTTCCGTGGTGCGGAATGTAACGGCACTGCGGATCTCGGATGCAGACACAGTAGCCCGGCAGGTGGCCGAGGCCGACTTGGTGACAACAGCAGTGGGAGCGGGCTCGCTTAAGCATATAGCTGGAGCCTTGGCCCGGGGGATTGAACGGCGGCTGCGGGAACAGCCCCGCATCCTCCATGTAATCGCCTGTGAGAACACACTCCGCGGCAGCTCCCAGCTCAAGAAATGGGTGTACGCCCATCTTGACCCTGTTCTGCATGAGCAGGCGGAGAAATGGATCTATTTTCCCGATTCCATTGTTGACCGGATCGTTCCGGTACAGCAGCAGGAGGACCCGCTTGCCGTTAAGGTGGAGCCCTTCTTCGAGTGGGTCATTGACAAACGGGGCACCGGCGACGGATTTCCGGCGATTCAGGGCGTTATTCTCACCGATGAGCTGGAG